>JAUUPT010000081.1 GCA_030843315.1 Bacteroidaceae bacterium
TCTTCTCCGTATTGGTAACGAAGTAAGCAGAGAGGTAGCCACGGTCGAACTGCATACCTTCTACTACGCCGATGGTAGTGTCGGTACCCTTAGCCTCTTCGATAGTGATAACACCATCCTTAGAAACCTTGCGCATGGCGTCGGCAATCAGCTTACCGATAACCGGGTCGTTGTTGGCAGATACAGAAGCTACTTGTTCAATCTTGTCATAGTTGTCGCCCACCTTTTCTGCCTGACCTTTAATGGATTCCACCACTTTGGCAACAGCCTTGTCGATACCGCGTTTGATATCCATAGGGCTCGCACCGGCAGTTACGTTCTTCAATCCTTCGGCTACAATGGCTTGTGCCAAAACGGTTGCAGTAGTTGTACCGTCACCTGCGTCATCACCGGTCTTGGAAGCAACTTCCTTTACCAGTTGTGCACCGGTATTCTGGTAAGCGTCTGCCAGTTCTACTTCTTTTGCTACTGTCACACCATCTTTAGTGATATGCGGAGTACCGAATTTCTTTTCGATGATAACGTTGCGACCTTTAGGGCCGAGGGTTACTTTTACTGCATTTGCCAGTGTATCGATACCTTTCTTCAATTGGTCGCGGGCATCGATATTGAATAATATTTCTTTTGCCATAATGTTATTTACAATTTTACGGTTTACTATTTACTAATTGATTATCCCAAAACAGCGAGCACATCGCTTTGACGCATCACAAGGTACTTGGCGCCTTCTACTTCCAGTTCCGTACCGGCATACTTGCCATACAGCACTGTGTCACCAACCTTCAACACCATTTCTTCGTCTTTTGTTCCGTTGCCTACTGCAATCACTTCACCTTTCAAAGGTTTCTCTTTTGCCGTATCAGGAATAATGATACCGCCAATTGTTTTCTCTTCTGCAGGTGCAGGGAGTATCAGCACTCTGTCTGCTAATGGTTTAATGTTCATAGTTCTTTTAAATTTTATATGTTATACATTATTATAATAGTAATGTTGCTTTATGCAAGCGATAAAGAACTTACGAAAACTGTGCCAAAAGGAAAAGCTGTTCGTTTGGCAGGGACTAACTGCCAAAATGACAAAGCATATGAGTTGCGCCCGTTTCCTGTAGCGGTTACTCCCGTTCCCATCATCGGGAACGAGTGTTCCCACGTTAGGAAACGAGCGTTCCCACATGGAGAAACAGTCGTTTCCATCTGGAGAAACGAGCGTTCCCACGGTCAGAAACGAGCGTTTCCTACCGGTAGGAAACTGCAACGCATTGTTTATCAGCCGAATGAAGGCAGGAAATTACCCTGGAATTTAGCGTTTGTAAGAAGGGAGAAACGTGAAGTCAAGTTACAGATAATCAGCCAAGTGATAGCGCCCCTTCTTCTGTGAGGTCTTTTTGTATTGTATCACACTTTTAGGGCAGCCGTGCAGGCAGGCCATGCAGTGGATGCAGTGTTTCCCCCATACGGGATGCCCGTCGACCATCTGTATATTCTCTACCGGACACGCCTTGCTGCATTTGCCGCAAGAGATGCATCCTTCGTCTACATGGAAACCTTTGGGACTGATGATGAAACGTACAAACAAGGGGTTCAAGACGTAGGTCTTCAGCCGCGGAGCACCGCCTTCATGCACCTTCCAGACCTTCTTCTGCCGAAGCACGGCATCCGCTATCGAGGTAATAGCACGTCGGGCATCCGCTATCTTCCGATGGCAGAAATCATCATCATCTAAATTAAACATCGGGATATAAGTGTTGGGCATAGCCACCGACCAGGCGGCATCCAAAGGAAAGTGTTTCGACAAACGGTTCATGCCCTTGCCCATATCATCGCCACATGTGCACACGGCATAGCGATACTTGCAATCCGGCAGCCGGAGTTTTGAAAGGAAATGCACCACGACACGCGGTGCATACCAAGCATGTACCGGAAAGACAATGCCGACAACGCCGGCATGGAGCAATTCCCCGGGAATGCAGTCCTTCTTCAGGTAATCAGCGATATTAAAGATTGTATCATGTGTAGCTTCTGCAAGCTGCTGTGCAACCCAACGGGAATTTCCGGTTCCGGTAAAATAAAGTATCATATATTCTTTCTGCTTCTATTCCAGCAGTTCCTCTATGGAACAGCTTTCCCAAAATGTTTTTGTGGAATGTACCAACGAACTGCCCATGTAGAGCAAAAACAACACCGCTATGACAATCATCAGAATACTGATGAGGGCATTGTGCTTTTCTTGTCTAACCTCAATGGATACCATAAGAACCTCCTTTTTTAGTGTTGCTGCAAAAGTAAGGGGCGGATATTTCATTCCTCCTACACTCCTATGACAAATATAACAAAAAAGGAGCATTATAGTGCTCCTTTTTAAATGATTTTCAGTTTTTATTAACTCAATTCGCTAATCAACTCCTGAGGAGTAACGAGTTTCTGCTCGCCGGTCTCCATATTCTTTAAAGTCACCTTGCCTTCGTTCAGCTCGTTTTCGCCTACCAGGGCTACGAACGGAATGGCTTTGGAGTTGGCGTAGCTCATCTGCTTCTTCATCTTGCTTGCGTCCGGGAAGATTTCCGCCCGGATGCCGGCAGCACGTACCTGAGCCAGCACGCTGATGGAGAAAGCGGCTTCTTTCTCACCAAAGTTGATGAACAGTAATTGGGTGCTGTTCACGGCTTCTTTCGGATAAAGGTCGAGCTGGTTCAGCACGTCGAAGATGCGGTCGGCACCGAAAGAGATGCCCACACCCGACACACCTGCCATACCGAATACACCCGTCAAATTGTCATAACGGCCACCACCGGTGATACTGCCAATTTGTACGTCGAGTGCTTTCACCTCGAAGATGGCGCCGGTATAGTAATTCAAACCACGGGCCAGCGTCAGGTCGAGTTCAATTTCGTTCTTCAGTCCGATATTCTTTAAGGTAGAAAGGATAAATTCGCTTTCTTCCACTCCCTTCAAGCCGATTTCGCTGGTGGCAAGCACTTCTTTCAAGGTAGAGAGTTTCTCTTCGTTGCTGCCGTTCAGCAGGATGATGGGTTGCAGCTTGGCAATGGCCCCATCACTGATACCCTTCTCTTTCAGTTCGGCATTAACGTTGTCCAGACCAATCTTGTCCAGCTTGTCAATGGCAACGGTAATATCTACAATCTTGTCGGCTTCGCCGATAATCTCGGCAATACCGCTCAGTATCTTACGATTATTGATCTTGATGCAAACGCGGATGTTGAAGCGGGTGAATACGGTATCGACAATCTGCATCAGTTCTACTTCGTTCAGCAGGGAGTCGCTGCCCACCACGTCGGCATCGCACTGATAGAACTCGCGGTAGCGCCCCTTCTGCGGACGGTCGGCACGCCATACGGGTTGTATCTGATAGCGTTTGAAAGGGAAGGTGATTTCATCACGGTGCATCACCACGTAGCGGGCGAAAGGCACGGTGAGGTCGTAGCGCAAACCTTTCTCGCAGAACTTGCTGGCAAGTTTGGCGGCATTGCGGCTCAACAGTTCTTCATCGGTCAGACCGGAGAAGTAATCACCTGAGTTCTGTATCTTGAACAGGAGTTTGTCACCTTCTTCACCGTATTTTCCCATCAGCGTAGAAAGCATCTCCATAGAAGGAGTTTCAATCTGCTGGAAACCATAGAGGTGATATACCTCACGAATGGTATTGAATATATAGTTACGCTTCGCCATTTCTACAGGCGAAAAGTCGCGGGTTCCTTTCGGAATACTGGGTTTTGCTGCCATAATCGTATCAATTACTTTAAGAATCGAGCGGCAAAGTTACGGTATTTTATTGATAAGAAAAAAAAATGCCTTCTCCAATTCAGATGGAGAAGGCATTTTCTGTATGTATCAAGAACGATTAGTTTCTGCGTCCCAGGAATATCATAATGTAATAAATCAACGTTGCCAGTGAGCCAAGGGCAGCTACCACATAGGTATAAGCGGCAGAGCGAAGTGCATCTTCGGCTTTCGCATGGTTGTATGAATTCGTAATGCCCGAACCGTTCAGCCATACCAGCGCGCGCTTGCTTGCATTGATTTCTACCGGCAGGGTGATGAAACTGAACAGGGTGGTCATAGCGAACAAGATGATACCGGCAAGCAGCAGTTGCGGGAACGTGTTCAGCAACAAGATGCCGGCAAGCAGCACCCACGTCATCCATTGCGAAGCGAAAGATACCACCGGCACCAACTTGCTGCGCATCGTCAGCGGAGCATAAGCACGGGCATGCTGCACGGCATGGCCACACTCATGGGCAGCAACGGCGGCAGCCATGATGCTGTTACTTGCATACACGCTTTCACTCAGGTTCACCGTCTTATTGGCAGGGTTGTAATGGTCGGTCAGATGTCCCGGAGTATGTGTCACGGTGACATCGTAAATACCATTATCGTGCAGCATCTTCAATGCCACGTCCCGTCCTGTCATTCCGTTGCCGGTAGGGATCTTAGAGTATTTCTTGAACTTGTTCTGGAGGTTCATCTGTACCAGCCAGCTGACAACGGCAATACCGATAAAGATAATCCATTGTATTCCTATCATTCCTGTAGTCATAGTCTTTTTTCTTTTTTAATGAATAATTATGTCGTTTCTTATTGTAGAACAAATAGTTTGCCAAAAATAAATGGAAACAAGGAACAATGCGATAGTTTCCACTATCTTTTAGGAAGAATTAAAGAAATAGTGATTAATCACTAATCACTATTTCCACCACCTTATCTATATCTCTCGGCACTTCAGGTAAATACAGCATGACACCACCCTCACACTTCTGAGTTTTCAAAGGAAGGCGGTCGGCATAACCGACAGCTCTCTTTACCTTCTTTCCCTGCAAAGGCAGGAAGAGCGCCTTGTCCTGCAAATCGAGAATGTGCACATACAGTTTATCTCCTTTCTGTGTAGTCACTCCCCACGGATGAGGGGCGATGCATCCTCCGCGGGTTCCGTAAATGGTTTCACCATATACTTGCATCCACTCCCCCACTTCTGCCAATCGCTCCAGGGCTACGGCAGGGAGTTCGCCATCGGGTTGCGGGCCGATGTTCATCAGCAGGTTGGCATCCTTGCCGGCTGCCTTCACCAGATAGTGTATCAGTGTTTTGGGCGATTTGTAATCTTGGTCGGTAATCTTATAACCCCACATGCCATTCATGGTTTCGCAAGTCTCCAGCGGCAAGGCGCTGATGTTTTGTCCGGAAAGGCCGGCATTGTTTTCGCCGGGAAGGTCACGTTCAAAGATTTGGATATCTTCGCCGGCAAAAGGCACCTGATGATGATTGTTGCCCACCAGGCACGCCGGTTGCAGGCGGTGTATCATGGCGTATTGTTCCGGCAGCTGCCAGTCGAAGCCCGGGTTTTCATCCTGATCCCACCAACCATCAAACCAGATAGCACCTATCTTTCCATAATTGGTGAGCAGTTCCGTCAACTGATTATTCATAAACTGATAGTAGCTATTCCAGTCGCCTTTCGGATTCGGACGTCCGGTACCACGCCCTGTACGTCCCCACGGAGCATCTTCGCGAGCCCAGTCGATATGCGAATAGTACAGATGCAGACGGATGCCTTGCTTGTGGCACTCATCAGCCAATTCCTTCAATATATCGCGCCCGAAAGGAGTAGCGTCCACAACATTATAGTTGGAGTAGCGGGTGTGGAACATGGAGAAGCCTTCGTGATGGCGGGAAGTGAAGCAGATATACTTGGCACCGGATGCCTTGATGGCGGCTACCCATTTGGCGGCATCGAACTTGGAAGGATAAAAGCCGCCAGCCAGTTTGGCATATTCCTTATAATTCAGATCCTTATTCGTCATCGTCCACTCTCCGGTGGCGAGCATGCTATACAGCCCCCAATGCAGGAAGATACCAAAGCGGTTGTCCCTGAATTCCTGGCGGGACTTCAGGTTCTCTTCCGTCGACTGATAGGTCTGCGACCTGGCGGAAGAGATAAAAAGGAATACCAGTAAGAAAGATAAAAGATGTGTTTTCATGGTAGTAAATAAAAAAGGCACGAATCATCCGGATTTCTGCGCTTCATCAGATGAAACCGCGAAATCCGTGTAATCCGTGCCTGAAGGTTATTCGTCTATTTCTTATTCTTCAGTATAACGCTCGATAGTCTGTTCACGATCAGGCCCTAAAGATACAATCTTGATGGGCACACCGAGTTGCTCTTCGAGGAAGGACAAGTAAGCGTTGAACTCTTCGGGGAATTCATCCTCGCTCTGCATCTTGGTCATATCCGTCTCCCAACCCGGCAACTCTACATAGACTGGTTCAACGGTTTCGCTGATGTCGAACGGGAAGTAATCTATCTCTTCGCCATTCATCTTATAAGCCACGCAAGCCTTGATGGTTTCAAAAGAGTCGAGCACATCGCTCTTCATCATAATCAGTTTAGTGACGCCATCTATCATAATGGCATATTTCAAAGCTACCAGGTCAATCCAGCCGCAACGACGCTTGCGTCCTGTAACCGAACCGAACTCATGTCCCAAAGTGCAAATCTGGTCTCCCGTCTTGTCGAACAATTCTGTGGGGAACGGGCCGGCACCTACACGCGTGCAATATGCCTTGAAGATACCATATACTTCACCAATCTTGTTGGGAGCTACGCCCAGACCGGTACAAGCTCCTGCACAAACCGTATTGGAAGAGGTAACGAAAGGATAGGAACCGAAGTCAATATCCAACATCGTTCCTTGTGCACCCTCGCACAACACTGACTTACCGGAAGCCAGCAGATTGTTCATCTCGTGCTCACTGTCTACCAACTGGAACTGCTTCAGGTATTCGATACCTTCAAACCATGCTTTTTCCAGTTCCGTAAGGTCATAAGCATAATTCAAGCTTTTCAATATCTGTTCGTGGCGTGCCTTAGCAGCGGCATATTTCTTATCAAAATCATGCAAGATATCTCCTACACGTACACCGTTGCGGCTTATCTTATCGGTATAAGTAGGCCCGATGCCCTTGCCGGTAGTTCCTACCTTTGCATCACCCTTGGCTGCTTCGTAAGCTGCATCGAGTATGCGGTGGGTAGGGAGAATGAGGTGTGCTTTCTTGGAAATGTGCAAGCGTTCCTTCAAGTTATGGCCGGATGCTTCCAAAGACTCGGCTTCTGCCTTGAAAAGAGCCGGATCCAGTACCACACCGTTACCGATGATATTCACTTTGTCACCCTGGAAAATTCCCGAAGGAATAGAACGGAGCACATATTTCTGCCCTTCGAACTCAAGTGTATGTCCGGCGTTCGGTCCACCCTGGAAACGGGCTACGACATCGTATCGCGGAGTTAACACGTCAACGACTTTGCCTTTGCCTTCGTCGCCCCATTGCAATCCTAATAATACGTCTACTTTCATTTTTCTTTCTGCTTATTATTATTCTTTTTCTTCCGTTTATTAGCTCGGTCACACTTACTGCACAGCCCATACATATATAAGGAATAGTGCGTCAGATTAAAACGACTTAACTTGGTATTCGCAATCGCATTTTGCAACTCCTCATTCTGAAACTCGGTCACCTTTCCGCATTGCGTGCAGATCTGATGGTGATGCGTATCACGATTATAAGATTTTTCGTATTGGGAGGAGTTACCGAACTGGTGCTTGATGACCAGACGTGCATTGATAAGTAAAATGATGGTGTTATAAAGTGTCGCACGGCTGACGCGGAAGTTCTCCTGATCGGCCATCAGCGAGTAAAGTGTGTCTATATCGAAGTGTCCGTCTATGGAGTAAATAGTGTCGAGTATAGCATAACGTTCGGGAGTCTTTCGATGCCCGTTCGCATTCAGATATTCGGTGAATATCTGCCTAACCGTATCTTTCACATTCTGACTTTCCATTTTTGACGGCGCAGTTTCTAACAGCCAACAAAGTTAATCCTTTTTTGTGGAAAGCAAACCAGAAAGAGATAAAAATTATGGAATAACAGAAAAAGCCTGGAGTTTTGCTTTGAAACACAGAAGATTCCAAAGCAAAACTCCAGACTTTTCAATCCAGTTCTTCTTTTACCAGTTTGTATAGCAGTTGCTCCGCTTCCTGCGAAGATGCTTCCATTGCTTCTACCCTGCGGCAAACCTGGAAAGCATTCTCCTCATTGTAGTGCATGAAACGGCGTATAGCCGCCATAGCGGCATTGCGCACGTGGTAAGAGCCGGACACAAAAGCAGTGACTGCCTGGTCGAGAAATTCATTCTCAACCCGCTCGTTCATATCTCCTTTCTTCATCAGCAGACGGGCAATGGTAAGAAAACCACAAACTTGTACATATTCCCTTTCATCTGCAATCCAGTGGAAAGACTTGGCCGGAGCATAAGGAAGATTCTGAAACAGATTCATGCTGGTTAGTTCGGCAATTTCAATATTACGGATATCTTCTACCCAAATATCGGCTATCTCCGGCAGAAAACTGTCTACCGGTTGCAGAAGCCCCGCCATGATTTTGCATTCTCTGATCTCTTCTTTCCAAAGGGCTTGCGCCAGTGCGTGGTCTTTCTCATATCCGGCTGCGATGCTCTTGATACGGGGCAGTTCCACACCAAAGTTCAGTTTGTACACCAAACCTTTCTCACGCATACTTTGAGACACAGCCCCGTTCATAGAGAGGCGGAGCTGTGTCTTTATATCTTTCAGTTGTTCTTTTAAATCCATAAATGGGATTAGTTATTAATCGAAGGCAACGTAGAATAATCCTTGCTATAACGCAGCATTTGTTCCGCATAACCTTCATCGTAAGTAACCTTCACATCGGTAATATTGCCGGCAGCATCCGTCACCGCCTCATACTTCGGATTCACGAAACCTTTATACGGTGCAAGATTCAGCTTCTTGTAACGTTCCAAAACTTCGGCATGCAAAGTGGGATCGACTTTCACGGCATACGCCTCTACCAAATCATGGGCGGCGGCAAGGTCTCCGGTAGACTTGATGCGCTGTATTTCGGCAAGCAACTCGCCGAACAACTCACGAAGTTTCTCGTAATCGTTCACCACCACATAGGTCTTTCCGTCTTTCTTCACCAATTCTACCACCTTATCGGCAGCCCCCTTCTCAAACACCCAGCGGGCAATGAGCTGACGGTTGCGCATGTGTGCTTCTTCTACATTGTTGCCCGGCTCTATACGGACAAGCTGAGTCATCAAGCCATTCATCAAGTAGGTATAGTATTCGGCTTTGTAGGCATCTGCACTCGGAACGAGTCCCAGCTCTACCAGCTTCGGATCGGCTACATAATAGAGCCCGAACAAGTCGGCGCGGGCCTCCTCAATAGTAGAACCATACGCTTTCAATGCATCGGGATCAACACCCGGCAACAGTTTGCCGGAACCATGCCCCAGGCATTCGTGCAGGTCGGTATGCAGTTCACCGGTCAGGTCGGCATATTTGTTTATCAGCTGCAATTCGGCATCACTATATACAAATTCTTCATTGAAACCATTACCGTGTGCCGCCTTATTGTAAGCATCGGTAATATTACCGATTGTCACAGACTTGGAACCATGATGGCTGCGTATCCAGTTTGCATTAGGCAGATTGATGCCGATAGCTGTCGAAGGATACAGATCACCCGCCAGGATAGCTGCCGTAATGACTTTGGCAGATACACCTTTCACCTTTTCCTTCTTGAATTGCTTGTCTACCGGAGAATGGTCCTCAAACCACTGGGCATTGCCGCTAATCAATTCCGTGCGATGAGTAGCCTCCATATCCTTGAAGTTAACCAGTGATTCCCAGCTTGCCTTCATGCCAAGCGGGTCGCCATAGTTTTCTGTAAACCCATTCACAAAGTCAATGCGCGAATTCAAGTCCTTCACCCAAAGAATAGCATATTCATCGAAGGTTTTCAAGTCACCGGTTTCATAAAATTCAATCAACTTGGCCACCACAGCTTTCTGCTCTGGAGTCTCGGCTACGCCTTCCGCCTTCTTCAGCCAATAGACTATTTTCTCAAGTGCTTGTCCGTACAAACCACCCACCTTCCAGACTTTCTCCTGAACCTTTCCGTCCACTTTCACCAGGCGACTGTTCAAACCATAAGAAACGGGAGTTTCATCTTTCGGATCTTTCAAGGCATTATAAAAGTCTTCGGCTTCTTTCTGCGTCACGCCATCATAATAGTTGCCGGCAGAAGTCAGCACCAGGTCTTCACCTGCGGCCTGATTCACCCGCTTCGGCATCACTGCAGGATCAAAAATAACAGGGAAAACCTCGTCACACAACTGTTCTACGGTTTGTCCCCCGGCAAGCGGCAAAGTAGAAGCATCCACACTCAGCACAGCTTGCTTAAAGAATTCAGGGCTGAATCCGGGCACAAACTTCTCGCTGCCATAATGATGATGAATGCCATTAGAAAACCATACCCGCTTCAGATATACTTCCATAGCTTTGAAGTCCGGGGTATTCTTATCTCCGTTATAACCGGTATACACAGCTTCCAGCATCCGGCGTATCCTCAAATTGTACTTTCCATTCTGATCGAACAATATGTCTCTGCCCTGCAAAGCTGCTTCTGTCAAATAATAAACTAATTCTTTCTGTTTGAGCGACAGTTCCTCAAATCCGGGTACGCGATAGCGTAAAATCTGTAAGTCTGCAAATTGTTCCACTGTATAATCAAATTTATCTGCCTCAGCAGTTGTTTTTGAAGTCCCGCCACAAGCTGTCAGCAAAGAGAGAGCGGTAACCATAAAAATCAGTTGTTTCTTCATGTGCCAGGAAGTATTAGTGTGTTACTAAAAAAAGAAGAAAAGGAAGTATTCCGAAAACAACCGTCTCGGAATATTCCTTTTTCTATTCGTTCATCTATGAGAATTATTTCTTCTTAGAAGCGTGTTTCTTACGATAACCGTTAGGGGTTTCACCTACATTTTTGTAAAAAGCAGCATAGAAAGACTGACGGTTTGCAAAACCAACCATCGTACTGATTTCTTCTACATTCTTATCAGCATATCGCTTGTCTGTTAACAAGTGCTGTGCCTCCTTTACTCTATATTCATTCAGCAAGCAGGAATAATTCATGCCGAAGCGTGAATTTACTACCGCTGACAAATAGCGAGTATTCGTTTGCAACTCTTTTGCTAAATCTTTAGCAGAATAATCAGGATCTCTGTACTTTTTACCTACGACAACGATATTCATAATCTTGTCGTACAACTCATCTGCCAGCTCCGGTCTTATCAAAGAACGGTAAGCAGCATCCTTTTCTTTCTTTTCTCGCAGGTTGTAAGGACGTTTCTTCGCCTCTTTTTCCTGTACTTTCTTTTCTAAATCACTCATTGAATTAACTGGTTAGGGTTGTTTAAAATCGGAAAATCCAAAGGTTTTCCCTTAGACTTTACAAAAGTCTGACATTTTTTTTTAATACGCAACTTTTCCCGTATATATTTTTGATAAGGTAACTATATACGAGTTTACAGTGGAAAGAAAACAAGGGGTCAAGTGGTGTGACACTCAACCCCTTGCAGCTTAAAGCCTGAATGATGGTATAGATTCCTCTATCCAAGATATTTCTTGCAATATCCCGTTGATTTTTACCAATCTCCGAACTACGCGAAATCTTATCATTGGATATACGAAATCAAACACAACGTGTCTTCTTTCCATATTATCAAAATTTAAGCAGACAACCATCGCTCTGTCTGCATGAGCCTTTCCCATTTCTCATGCTGTACATTACAATGATTGTTACTACAAATGTAATACAAATATTTGTAATCTTAAGTAAACTTTGTATATTTGTAGCGTGTCTGTGAAAATAGACACGCTATTTTATTTAAGAACAAGCCCAAGCGCCGTCAAACTACCACATGAAAGCGAAAGGGGCTTATTAAAACTTACTCATGGGTGAAGTATGTTCTTACGTCAGTATTTGGCGTAGGGCTGCTCCTATGAGTGAGTGGGATGTGGTAGTCCCCGACGGCGTTAGGCAGTGGTTCTACGTCTTTTTTATGCTCGTACATCATTGCTTGGAAAGGAGAATTCTTAGTATTAACTTAATAAAATGTACGATTATGAAGAAAATTATGTATTTACTGGCATTTTTGCCAATGTTTGTGTTTACCGCTTGTTCAAGCGATGACGATGAAGAAAGAGGGGCAAGTTACTCTTTTGAATATCTTATTGATGATAATGGGGTAACTGTTGATGCTATTCTTTGGGAATACAATTCAAGTGGGGAGAGGATTGGTTCTAATACAGTAAATAACTGTCAAGACGGAGCTTCCAAATCATTTATAGCCAATCCTATGGCTGAGAAAATAAAGGTTTACTTTACCATTAAATATGGCTCTGTAAAACAATATAAATGGGTGCAAAATGTATATTACTTGAAAGACAAGGGAAACACAGAGATTAAAATTACAGGCGAAACTTTAATCGGAAATACAGAACCATAAGAAAGAAAAGAGCCGTATTATTTACGGCTCTTTTTTAATGGTATATTATCTTTCGTTTTCAATTTCTTAGGGTCAAACCCTAATGCTTTTACAAGAAGTGCATTATACTCCTTAGTAGTAAGCACCCGCATATCGGGTTCTTGGGATTGTTTATTACCAGCCATATATCAACTCCTTATACTTTAATCGGTGTTCCATTCCACACAAAAGTAGATTAAATCTTTCACTTTCGCAAATTTTCCTTGTGTTATATCTGAAGACAAATTCATCTACATATTTTTGAAGATGCTTTTTGGAAACCTTATTATAAATGGCTATCATACCCCTTTTGAATATCCCCCAGAATCCTTCTATTGTGTTCGTGTAAACTTCCCCATAGCCATATAACTTCCCACCATGATTTACATTTCTATGGATATAATCAGTTTCTATATCTCCGTAACTCCATTCGTCGGAATAGATAGTAGAACCCTTCTTTACGTATTTCTTAATGAGTGGTAAGAGTGTGGAAGATTGTGTGTTATTTACTACTTTGGCAATAAGTTTACCATTTCTTTGTAAGATACCGAAGACCGGTATCTTGTCTTTAAAGCTGCGACCTTGACAAGCGTTCACCTTTTTGTCCCAATGCCTGTTCTTATTCTTTCCGCCGACAAAAGTCTCGTCAATTTCAACCGTACCTTCAAGGGGAGGTGAATCTTCCTCGAAACATACCCTTATCCTTTGCAACATAAACCATGCGGTTTTCTGCGTAACTTTTATATCTCTGGCTAACTGACAAGAAGATATTCCTTTCTTGTGGGCAGTAGACAGCCATATAGCTATAAACCATTTCCGAAGTGGCACTTTTGTATTATCAAATAGAGTATTTGTTCTAACATTAAAGTACTTTTTTGTGTTCTTACAAAAATATTTATTACCTTTGCATTTGTAGACCTTAGATGATTCATCAAAAGGAGATACAACCTTACGTGACCACCTAAGTTTTTCAAGATGCTTGATGCACGCTTCCTCAGTAGGAAATACGGCATTAAGGTCAGCTAATGAAGTAAATTCGGTAATCATAGCATTTAATGTTTTTGTTTGCTGTAAATATAACGATTAGTTTTGACAAAAACAAATAATTGCTGTAAAATTGTATATAGTTACCTTTGATAATTAAACAACGAAAAAGGTTGAATGCGGGTTCTCGAAGGTGAGAATAAGGAACTTTAACGTTTTTAAAAATATAAGTGTTATAAAAATCTTGATGATTCTCTTTTTGTAGTTTATACAATAATTAGTGTAACTTTGCCGGCAGAAATATATGCCGTCTCATTATGCTACAAACGCTCAAAACATACTTCGGTTACGACAGTTTCCGCCCTTTGCAGGAAGAAATCATCCACCATGTGCTCGACCGCAAAGATGCCCTGGTGCTAATGCCCACAGGAGGAGGCAAATCCATCTGCTACCAACTGCCGGCCCTGTTATGTGATGGTACGGCTATCGTGGTTTCCCCGCTTATCTCCCTGATGAAAGACCAGGTTGAATCACTCTGTGCCAACGGCATTGCCGCCGGTGCGCTGAACAGCAATAATGATGAAACGGAGAATGCCGCCCTGCGCCGTGCTTGCATGAAAGGTAAGCTGAAACTGCTGTATATTTCCCCTGAAAAACTACTGACCGAGATCAACTATCTACTGAGGGATATGCACATCTCCCTGTTTGCCATTGACGAGGCTCACTGCATCTCGCAATGGGGACATGATTTCCGTCCGGAATACACGCAGATGGGCATCCTGCACCAGCTGTTCCCGCAAGTTCCCATCGTTGCCCTGACCGCCACGGCCGACAAGATAACACGCGAGGATATTATTAAACAACTGCACCTTGAGAATCCCAGGGTTTTCATATCGTCTTTCGACCGCCCCAACCTGAGTCTCACCGTCAAACGCGGCTACCAGCAGCGGGAAAAGAGCAAGGCCATCCTCGACTTCATAGCCCGCCATCCCGGAGAGAGCGGCATCATTTATTGCATGAGCAGAAGCAAGACGGAGTCCGTAGCACAAATGCTGCAAAAGCAAGGTATCAGTGCAGCCATCTACCATGCAGGCTTGTCCCCCTTGCGGAGGGATGAAGCCCAAGACGACTTCATCAACGACCGCGTACAAGTAGTATGCGCCACCATTGCTTTCGGAATGGGTATAGACAAAAGTAATGTGCGCTGGGTCATTCACTACAACTTGCCCAAAAGCATCGAAAGTTTCTACCAGGAGATAGGACGTGCCGGACGGGACGGATTACCCAGCGACACTCTCCTGTTCTATTCATTGGCAGATCTTATCCTGCTAACCAAGTTTGCAACGGACAGCGGACAGCAAAGTATCAACCTGGAAAAGCTCCAGCGCATGCAGCAGTATGCCGAAGCAGACATCTGCCGGCGACGTATCCTGCTAAGCTATTTCGGCGAGAACACGACTCATGATTGTGGGAATTGCGATGTCTGCAAGAATCCCCCGGAACGTTTTGACGGTACAATAATCGTACAAAAAGCGCTCAGTGCCATAGTGCGTACGGAACAGCAGACAGGGATCAGCATATTAGTAGACATACTCAGGGGAAATATGAGTGCCGAAGTTACAGAGAGAGGATATCACCGCCTGAAAACCTTTGGGGCCGGGCGTGAAGTTCCGGCGCGGGACTGGCACGACTACTTGCTTCAAATGCTGCAACTGGGTTACTTTGAGATAGCCTACAACGAGAATAATCATTTAAAAATCACTCCGAGCGGAACAGATGTTCTGTTTGGCAGAGCCCACGCACAACTTGCCGTGATCCGCCGCGAAGAAGCCACAGAGCCAGCACGGGGACGCAAACGCAAATCTACCGTTCCGGTCAAGGAACTACCTTTAGGATTGCCCAATGTAGAAAGTGATGAACTTTTCGAAGCACTCCGCCTGCTCCGCAAACGGCTTGCAGACCAAGAAGCGCTCCCCGCCTATATCGTACTATCCGACAAGGTGCTCCACTTGCTCAGCACCTCCCGCCCCACAACGGTAGAAGAGTTCGGGAGCATCAGCGGTATCGGCGAATACAAGAAAAAGAAATACGGAAAAGAGTTTGTGGAACTGATACGGAAATACAGTTGATCTTTATTTACACTGCTTCAACAGATCGCGCACATCTGCCTGTGGGATTCCCAGGGAAACAGCTTTCTCAAAGTCGCGTTTAGCCAAATCCTTTTTCTTTTGGGAGAGATAAATCTGTCCCCGCATCAGATAAGATTCCATCAGTGAAGGGTTCAGCTTAATGGCTTCCTCCAAATCCATCAAAGCCAGATCAAGGTGCTTCATATCGTTCTCAACACCGGCACGCGCCACATAAAGCGGAGCCGTCGACTGTGCATCGTCACCACCATCTACAATCATCCTGTTCAAGATTGAAAGCGCTGCTTCATACTTGCCTTCCTTCTGTTCCAGTGTAGCCAGTCCGAGGAGTCCATTATAATTTTGGGGATCAATCTTCAGCAAGCGCTCATAGTCCGCCCTTGCAAAACTAAAATTACGCATCTGAAAGTAGATATAAGCACGCATCAACAAAACCTCCAAAATAACCATGTCAATATCCAAAGCCACAGA
>JAUUPT010000082.1 GCA_030843315.1 Bacteroidaceae bacterium
GCAACATGGCACATTCCTTGATAGTTTCGATGTTGCAGACACCCGGACTCACAGGATTGCCGGGAAAGTGGCCGCGATAGACATCGCAATCGGACAAGAGGGCGATGCGGTAAACTGCATCCAGTCCATCGATCTTCGCATCCAGTATTTTATAATATTTGTTTTCGAACAGCATAGTTGGGTAGTTTATTCAATCGTTGGGTTGAATGAAAATCTTCATTTGCGTATCAGCCACTACTTCATCCGCGACGCGGGTTTCACCGGTTATGATGGTTATTCCCGCCATTTCGGCTCCCATCGTGATAGTAGTGCGCAGTTCGTCGCCCGGCTGCGGACGGCGGTAGCAATGGAACTTCTTCACCTCACCGATGTATCCCACAGGGGGCTGTGCGGCGCCTGCACTTATGGCCCTATATCCGGCGAAGGCAGAGGCCGACTGGGCTATATGCTCTATAAGCCCAGGTTCAGCCAGCAGACTGTCTTCATCGATGAAGTAGTTGTTATCCCTGACGGTTAGGCCAGTTATAGCCACATCGTCCTTCACCTCTATCAGTTTGTCGACCATCATAATGGGGTCGCGTTGCGGAATGAGGCGCTCTATCCCTACATTCTTCATTCTGCGGGAAGGTGTGCCTCTATATAGTCATAGAGATCGTTGAATGTCTTGATTTTAGGTAAATCCGACGCAGGCACCTTTACTTTGTAAGTGTATTGGATGATAGCCACAAGGTCCACAAGACTGAGGCTGTCCAGGGATAGTGTTTCCTTTATATTTGCATCGGGGGTAAAAACGTCCAGTTCTACTTCAAATTCTTCTGCCAACACAGCATTTACCTTTTCTACAATCTTTTCACGTGTCATAATCATTCTTTTTAGTTTTTGTTTTGTTTTTGATTCTACTGTATATTCTTCACTATAAGGGTTGAGTTCGTTCCGCCGAATCCGAATGAGTTGGAGAGGAACAAATCAAAATGCGCTTCCTGCGTTTCCGGTACTATATTAAGGCAGGCTGTTTCCTCATCGGGATTCTCAAAGTTGATGTTTCCTGCGATGAAATCATTCTTCATCATCAACATCGAATAAATCAGTTCGCTGGCTCCTGCCATCCACATTTCGTGTCCGGTCTGGCTCTTAGTAGATGTCACAGGTGGTTTATAGTCGCCGAATATCTGTGCGATGGCCTGTGCTTCCCTGCCGTCGCCGATGCGGGTCGAAGTGGCATGGGCGTTGATATAGCCTATTTGACGCGGGTCTATGCCGCCATTCTTCAGACACAATTCCAGGGAACGGGCAGGGCCTGCCACATTGGGAGTGGAGATGTGGTCACCGTTCCCCGAGAATCCCCAGCTTACGATTTCGGCAAGTATGGGGGCACCGCGTTTCACTGCGTGTTCGTAACTCTCCACAATCACCGTTGCCGCACCGCCTCCGGGCACCAATCCGTCACGGTCACGGTCGAACGGGCGGCTCGCCTTCGTGGGGTCGTCTTCGCGTATGGAAAACGACTGGATACCGTCGAACGAAGCCACACCGTATAGATTGGCTTCCTGGGCACCGCCACAGACCACGCAATCCTGCAACCCATCGCGTATAAGAAGGTATGCCAACCCTATGGACTGTGAACCTGACGCACAAGCGGCGGAAGCCGTCAGATTAATGCCACGCAGTTTGAACAAACAGGCAAGATTCATCGTTACAGTAGAGTTCATCGACTGAAAGATAGAACCACTACCGCAAGCAGACGTATCCTTAAACTCACGGAACTTGTCGAGTGCATGCATGGTAGCTTCGGCCACGGAGTCGTTGCCGTAGATAATGCCTACTTCATGTTTATCGATATAATCCTGCTCCAGCCTGGCATTTTCAAGGGCAGCACGGGTAGCCATGTAGGCTTATTGAGCCTCTTCGGGCATAAATTGTCGCAAGTTACGCGGAATAAACGGTTTGAGGTCAGGGTGCTCTATATCGGCACATAAAGCAGAACGAAATCCGGCATCCTTGCGTTCCTGACTGAAAATGATACCACTCTTTCCGCTATACAACGAATCGCGCACTTCTTCGAGTGTCTTTCCAAGGCACGACCATATACCCATGCCCGTAATCACTACTTTTCTTTCCATATATATAACGTTTTTTTATGTGAGATTTTTCTTATAGCATCGTCTCCTCTTGGTGAAAGTGGGATTCAGAGGTTTCCATTGTGTCAGTTCCCTCATATTGTACTCCAGTTGCGGACCCGTCTCGGCCCGTGTAAAGTGGTATTTATTATAAATAGGTATAAGGTCTGCGAAGAACAGTGCGTTCACTCCAAGTCCCTGATAGTCGGGACGCACAGCTATCAGAAGCAGTTCGGCTGTATCTTCCCTCTTCCACTTCAAGGCGCGGAGCAAATGATACCATCCGAAGGGGAAAAGTTTTCCTCCGGTCTTTTGCAGAGCATGCGAAAGGCTGCCCATAGTCACCGCCGCTCCTATCAATTCACCTTTTTCATTTTCTATGACGGGCAGCAATTGCTTGTCTATCAGCGGCAGATATCGTTTGATGTATAAATCAATCTGTTTGTCCGAGAGTTCCGTATAGCCAAAGAGCGGCGCATAAGCCACGTTCAGCAAGTTGAATATCTTCTTACCATATCCCCGCCTTGAAATATCGGCATTGGTCAGTTTTCTGACGTGCAGGCCGAACAATTCCCCCGCCAGTTTTGACACGCGGGCATACTTCGGAGGAATTTCACGGGGGACTTCAATGGCAACCTGCACCCAGTCCACTTCTTTCTCGTACCCCAGCATTTCCATGTGCTTGGGATAGTAAGGATAATTGTAGATGGTTATCATGGACCCCAATTTGTCAAAGTCCTCCACGAGCATCCCCTCCTTGTCGAAGTCAAAAATGCCCATCGGTCCTTGTATGCAATCCATGCCCTGCTCTTTACCCCATTGTTCTACGGCCTCCAGCAGGGCTGCCGATACCTCCGGATCATCGATGAATTCGATAAAGCCAAATCGAACATTTTTCGTTTTCCATTTTTCGTTAGCGCGGTGGTTGATAATACCGGCTATACGACCGACCGTTTCCCCAGCAGCATTATATGCTATAAATGGCTGTATTTCGGAACATTCCGATCCTGCGTTCTTTTCGGGGGTGAGTGAATCAATAATATCCAGATTCAAATCAGGAACGTAGTATTGGCAGCCGGCATACAGTTGAGCTGCAAACCTCACAAAATCGTTCATTTCACGTTTTGTCTCGACCTTTTTTACACTGATATTTTTCATACTGGGAACAAAATTATGAAAACTTGTTCTAACTGCAAATGAGTAAAATAAAGATGCGGCATATGGATTATTATTGGAGAAATATAGAATAGTCATAAAGAAATATATGGCGATTTAAGACTATTCCATATTCTCCAATCCGGCAAGTAATATGGGTTACAAACAGATGAATTCTTTTATTTATACCATATTATATCAAATAATTGTGGATATTTGCAGCCTGATAAAAACGTTTTCCGGATTTAATTAAACGATTTACGACATTTATAATGAAACTAAAACTAGCATTCACTATTCTATTATGCCTTTTCCCCTTTTTACTCTCTGCTCAAAGATACACGGTGACCGGTAAGGTTTCCGATGGCAAAACAGGAGAAACTTTGATAGGAGTATCCATTCACCTCAAGGCTCAGCCGTCCTACGGAACATCGACAGACGCCAAGGGGAATTATTCGCTCACCCTTTCCAAGGGAGATCACGTCCTGATCTTCAACTACATGGGCTATGATCCCCGGGAGGTGAAGGTTTCCCTATCGGGCGATATAAAGAAGGATGTAGCCATAAACCAGGCATCCATGCAACTGGATGAAGTAATAATCACCTCCAAGCGGCAAGATGCCAACGTCTCCAGCGCCCAAACCGGCGTGACGCAACTGGAAGTGCAGCAACTGAACAAGCTCCCCGTGCTGATGGGCGAGCGCGACATCATCAAGTCGCTGGAGCTGATGCCCGGAGTAAAGAGTGCCGGCGAGGGAAACAGCGGATTCTTTGTCCGTGGCGGCACGGCCGACCAAAACCTGGTGATGCTGGACAACGTCTCCGTCTACAACGCCTCCCACCTGATGGGATTCTTCTCCACCTTCAACTCGGACGTGCTGCGCGACGTGGCGCTTTACAAAGGCCCCATCCCCGCCCAATACGGCGAACGCCTCTCTGCCATACTCGACGTGCAGCAACGCAACGGAGATATGCAAGACTATGGCGTATCGGGCGGCATCGGACTGATTTCATCGAAAGTAAACGTGGAAGGTCCCATACAAAAGGGTAAATCCTCCTTCCTGCTGGGTGCCAGGCGCACCTATGCCGATGCCATAGCCCGCCTGTCGGGAGTGGAAGATGCCCAAAACGCCTACCTCTATTTCTACGACCTGAACATGAAGCTCTACTTTGCCCTCTCGCAGCGAGATCAAATCTCGGTATCCGGCTATCTGGGGCGCGACAAGATGGTGCTGAAAGACGTGGCAAGCATGGGATGGGGAAATGCCTTCCTGAATGCCAAATGGAGCCGCCTCATGAGTCCCCGATGGTTTTCCACCACTTCATTGCAATACAGCCGGTATTCGTATTCAGCCGAAATGGATATGGGTATGGACATGCAGGCCGATGCCAAGATAGACGATTACGGCATCCGGCAGGAATTCAAATACCAGCCCGGCAGCAACAGCACCTGGCGCATGGGCTTCCAGTCCACTTACCACGACCTGGCGCCGGGCGATTATCAGGCGGAGTCCGACGTAAAGAACACCCTCAACCTGCACCACCGGTATTCATGGGAAAACGGCCTGTACATCTCCAACCAACTGAAACTGGGTCAGCACCTCGAAGTGCTCTATGGCTTGCGCCTGTCCACATTCTCGGCGCTGGGCAAAGGAGAGTATTACGAACTGGACGAAAACAAAGAAGTAGTAGACAGCCTGTGGTACGGCGCAGGCAAGTTCGTAAAGACCTATGTCAACCTCGAACCCCGTTTGTCCGCAGTCTACAAGCTCGATGACGCCTCGTCCGTCAAAGCATCCTACGCCCGCACCGTGCAGAATATGCATCTGCTCACCTACGTCAATATGGGTTCCCCGTTCGACCGCTGGACGTCGAGTTCCAATAACATCAAGCCCCAGGTGGCCGATCAGTTCACCGTGGGCTACTTCCGCAATTTTAGGAACAACACTTACGAGTTCAGCGTAGAAGCATATTATAAGGATATGCGCAACCAGATAGACTTTAAGGATCATGCCGAGTTTCAGGGTTACGACGTGATCGACACCGAAGTACGCACCGGCAAAGGACGCGCCTATGGCATCGAGTTCATGTTCAAAAAGCGGGTGGGACGCTTCAACGGCTGGGCAAGCTATACCCTGGCTAAGTCGGAGAAGAAGATAGACGGCATCAACCACAACCAATGGTACAACGCCTATCAGGACCGGACGCACGACATATCCCTGGTAGGCATCTACGAACTCAACCGCAAATGGACGCTCTCTGCCGCATGGGTCTACTACACGGGAAACGCCATCAGCTATCCCAGCGGGAAATACCAGATTGATGGAAAAGACGTGATGTATTATGCCGAAAGAAACGGCTATCGCGCCCCTGCCTACCACCGCCTGGACCTGGGCGCCACTTGTCTGCTGAAGAAAACCCGGAAGTATGAATCCGAACTTGCCTTCAGCCTCTACAATGCCTACGGAAGGCGCAATGCCTACATGATACAGTTCAAGACCAACGAAGACGATCCGAACAAAACCTCGGCTTATCGCTATTCCTTGTTCACCTATGTACCTTCTATTTCGTGGAACTTTAAATTTTAAGAGCCTTATGAATAAGCAAACCATAATCACACTGATAGCAGCACTCTTGCCGGTAGTTTCTTTCTCTTCGTGCGAAGACATTATTGATGTGGATTTACGTTCGGTAGAACCGGAACTGGTCATCGAAGGCACGGTTCGCATGGGGTCTGCCGCCGAAGTACTCATCACCCAAACGAAAGATTTTAGCGAAACGAACGAGTACCCGCCTGTGACGGATGCCGTGGTGGTAGTTTCGGATAATGCCGGAAACCGGGAAACGCTCCGCCCCAATGAGGCGGGAAGATATGTTGCCACTTCCATCCGGGGCACGGAACGGCGCACCTATCATTTATCCGTCACCTATGATGAAGTGGAATACACCGCCACCTCCTATATGCCTCCCCGGGTAGAAATAGACTCTTTGACCCTATGGAAACTCCCGGTAAAGGATGTTCCCGATCCGCAAGTCCACTTTGTAGACCCGATGGGAGAAGAGAACCAGTACTATCGCTATGTATTGCGTATCAACGGCGTTCAGCCTTTATTACAGGACAGGCTGGAAGACCGCTTGATTTCCACAGAGAACGTAGACGGCAGCGTCATTCGCCAGCCTATATTCATCAGTTATGTGAATAGCGGGAGGGATGACGACCCCATAGAGCAAGACGACGTGGTGACGGTAGAGATGCAATGCATCGATAAAGACGTCTATCGCTTCTTCGACACGCTGTACAGAGTAGGAGAAGCTGTGGCAAATCCGGTCAGCAACATCAAAGGGGGCGCCTTGGGCTACTTCGGCGCTTACTCATTTACATCGAAAGATATTGTAATGAAGTGGGAAGAGTAAAACAGGAATGTTTAGCGTTGAACACAAAGTTTCAATACGAATTATTTGGCTCACAATAAAATTCATATTACATTCGCATAATATTCGTGTAATTAAAGCCCACAATAATCGTGTAAATTAAAACATGAGTATTCGTGTTATACATAATAATTCAGAACTATGGCAACGATAGCAGAACTGTTATCTTCTTCATTAAATGCACTTAAAAAAGTGCAACAGAGTGAAGATTTCACAATAATAAAAAGCAGTGATATGTCACGAACCCACATAAAAAGGCTGGTGGACAATAACTTCCTTAAACCTATCATAAAAGGCTGGTATGTAGTTACTGACCCAAGAGCAATGCCGGGTGATAGTACAGCCTGGTATGCTTCGTTTTGGAATTTCGGTAGATACGGGACAAACCGCACGGGCAGGAAGGGTAATTGGAGCATTCCGCAATATCGGAAGAGCGGATATAGCCGATGAAATTGCCGGAACGATGAAACGTATAGGTTATGTAGTTTACGAAGAAGACCCATTTGAAGAAGTTGTCAAAGTCAATTTATCACCATCACCCTACGCCACCCGTTTACGACTGATGTGGCAAAATATGCGAGAAGAGGTTATTACCCATTTCACCCGTCCTAAAAGCACACTTTCCACCTCTGATTTTTTAGAACGAATAGAAGCACAATACAAGTTAGACGCCTATCACTCCTTATCTATTGAGGGCTATCGGGTAACAGACGAATTGATAAACAAAGTCAAAAGTGGGGTTTGGCAGCCGGACGGAGATGATGCGGACTCAAGAAATGCACTTGCGGCACGTGGTTATTGGCAGGCATTTCAGAGGGTTAAAACAAGTATATCAGATATATTAAATGGCATGAATAGTGCGGAAGTGGTAGAACGTGATTTATCTATATGGCACAGCGAAATGTTTATGCCATGCGTCACGGCAGGCATCATCAAGCCGTCCGACATTGTCGGTTATCGCTCCCATCAAGTCTATATTCGCAACTCAATGCATACACCTTTAAAACCGGATACGCTCCGAGATGCAATGGCAACCCTGTTCGAATTGCTTAAAGAAGAACCGGAAGCGAGTGTACGAGCCGTTTTAGGACATTTTATATTCACCTATATTCACCCCTATATGGATGGAAATGGTCGTGTCGGCAGATTTATGATGAATACGATGTTGGCATCTGGGAATTATGACTGGCTGATAATTCCAGTAGAAAGACGGGATGAATATATGACTGCACTTGAAAAAGCAAGTGTAGAAAGCAATATAGTGCCTTTCGTGAAATTCTTGTCGAGTATTTAGTTTATCGGCAGGATAAAGAACATTTAGCAACAAAACGATATATTTTAAAATCCTTTTATTGTCTTGGGGAGAAAACTTACAGACAAAAAGAAGCCTGCAAATCATTGATTTACAGGCTTCTTTCTATAAACTAAGCGGAGAGAGAGGTCGATGAACCTGATACTCCAACCTATTTAAGTTCAATGTATTATATCTTATTTTTTGCTTGTGGGGTACGGATAAGAGCGCACTGCAAAATGGAACTCTTGTCTTGGGTTTGCTTCCCATTGTCTCCACAATACTCGGGTTCAAAGATACAATATATTTTGCAATAAGCAACTATGCTGGATTACAATCTTTTAATGTTAGTGCAAGGTGCAAGCTTATCTATATATAGATACTTGCACCTTGCACTAAAAAGAGGGAATAGTGTTTGACTACGAAGAATACAGTTTGATGATCTGAAGATTATTACCAGTTGGAGTAAAAAAACTACGATAAAACACCATTTAATTATAATAAATCAATTATATTTGCGTTTAACGCAATATAATTTAGAGCAATGGAAGATATAAACAGAATCAAAGTAGTCCTTGTAGAAAGAAAGAAAACCAGCAAATGGCTGGCAGAATCTCTTGGGAAAAACCCGGCTACCGTATCTAAATGGTGCACAAACACTTCACAACCCGATTTATCTACATTAACTCGGATTGCCCAATTATTGGATGTTGACATAAAAGATCTGCTAAATAGCAGAATGACAGAGGGAGAATCAAAATGAGTATAAATAAGAAAAGTCCATATACTGCTGCTATTACAGGCGGTGGTTTCTTGTTTGAAGAGACAAACATCCTACTACCTCTACTCCAATCTGAGGAGCGAGATGAACTTCTCAAGCAGGAAGCCTTACACAATGAACTCCTGCAAATCAATTCTGAAAAATCTCGAAAGAGATGCATAGCAGAAGTAAAACGCCGTTACAATGCGGTTTCTCCCTCTTTTTGGGTAGATTATCTAGCAATGTCGGAAGAGAATCAGTACGCAGCTTTGTTTTTCGTCCTGCTCAAAACATATAAGATATTGTTTGATTTTCATACGAATGTTACGATCAAGCGATGGAACTCAATCTCCAAAGCAATTTTTACAGAAGATCTTATGATGGAGTTCAATGAAATCTCTGCCAACGATGCCTTTGTTGATTCATGGTCAGAGATGACAAAGAGGAAAGTGGCGAGTTCCTACCTTACCATTTTGCGTAAAATTGGGATGTTAGATACCGACAACCAACTACAATCATTGCCCTGTAGCAATTTCGATTACTACATTCGATTAGAAGAACAATGGTTCTTAGAAGCAGCGCTATTGCTTCCTTATCAGATAGAAACAATAAAGAAGTCAACGCTATGACGATAAAAGAGTTAGATGATAAACTAAACAGTCCGGGATTTCAGGATGCGGAAAATGGAGATTTGTTCTACAATTTTTTTATTTACCAGTACCCCGCCGAACAAGAATACGACATTCGTCGCCAGATACAAGAGTTTAAGGCAAACCTGATACGCCCTATCAACTATGTGGATGTATTAACCTTGAACTTATTTGAAGAGTTCTGTCGTTTTTTGAGCCAGAAGCGTTTCTTGCGTCATCCCTCTATGTTGGATTATTTATTAGAAAAAGAACAAAACGACCCGACGAATGCTCAGAATGTATCAGAAACATTAATGCGCAACGCACATGGACAGGAGTTTTTACACTATATACACCAACGAATCACAGAGCACATATCCATTCGAGACGATTACAAACGTCCTTATGCATTTCTCAATGGAGTTGGATCTATGTACCCTTATCTTCGTGTAAATGAGTTTTTGGCTCTTTACGAAGATTTCAACGATACCAATAAATACAAAATCATAGTCTTTTATCCCGGACATCGGGATCATAATTCATTCCGTCTGTTCGGTATTTTGCCGGACAATAATACCTATCGCGCCACTTTATTAATAAACGAATAGCCATGAAATTAAAAGAGATATACAGCAAACCTATTGAACGTGCAGTAAACCCTGCCGTATCGGCAACCAAGTTCGACGAAGAGACAAAATGGGTAGAAATACAAGAATATGTCTTTACGGACGAAATCATGAATGGACTTTTCCGCATATTAGATGCCATTAAAAATAATCGTCCCTATGACCACGTCGGGATTTGGATCGATGGATATTATGGTTCGGGGAAATCTCACTTTTTGAAATATCTGGATTATTGCATCACACCCAACACACAAGAAGTTGCATTAAGCCGCTTTACCGAAGCGGTAAAAGATATTGATCCTTTAGATGATACGCATAATCTACAATTTGACTATCGGGATATAGAATCAATAGCGAACTGGCTGAAACGAGCAACCATCGACACCTGTATCTTCAATTTGGAAACATCCTACGATAATTCTACCGACAAAAAGAAGGCTTTTCTTCATGTTTTTTGGAATGAATTTAATGGTAAACGTGGATTCAACAAGTTCAATATTACCATGGCGCAGCACTTAGAGAAACCTTTGGCGGATAAAGGGGTTTTCGAGGCCTTCAAGAAACGTATTGCCGAAGAGGGAGGTGATTGGAACGATCCGGGCATGGCTGCCGATATGATAGACAATGAGCTCTCTTTGGTTCTTGATATTGCTGCCGAGTTAGCTCCTTCTTTAGACAAAGAGAGCATCCGTGAACGAATCATTAAGCGCGATACGAATATGAGTATCGAGCGTTTCGGAGGAGAGTTGGCTGCTTATCTGAAAGACAAAGGCGATGATTACCGTCTCATTCTTTTAGCCGACGAAGTGAGTCAGTTTATTAACAAAGAGAGAGACCGCTACCTGAATCTACAGGAAATTATCACGAAGCTTTCCGAGTCCTGCGGCAATAAAGTATGGGTGGCTTGTACCGCACAGCAGGATCTTTCCGAAATCATGGACGACTGCCACATTGTTGAAGAAAAAGATAAAGAGGGAAAAATTAAAGGACGTTTTGAAGTAAAGGTATCACTCAAAGGTACACAACCCGAAGTTATTACCCAAAAACGTATCTTGGATAAAAAGGAGGAGGTAATAGACGATCTGGGCGATTTGTACAATCAAACAAAAGCTTCGTTCGACTTACAATTCAAACTACCCGCTACCTACAAGGGATATGAATCCAAAGAGGACTTTATCGCTTACTATCCGTTTGTACCTTATCAGTTCAAACTGATTATGCAAGTATTCAACTCATTTTTAAACTTAGGCTATGTGGCGAAAGAGGTAAAAGGGAATGAGCGTAGCATTATCAAAGTGATTCACTCGACTGCCAAGGCAAACATGGACGCTGACTTGGGTAAATTTATATCCTTCGATGAGCTGTACAACAATATGTTTGAAGAGGGCTTGCAAGCACGTGGTCAGCGTGCGGTGAACAATGCCGTCCAGATGGCACGTGCCTATTCGACCAATCCCAAATTAGCTGTACGGGTGGCAAATGTGCTCTTTATGATTTGTAATATTTCGCAAACTGACCAGTTGGTATTTCCCGCCACGCTCGATAATATTACTAGCCTATTGGTAAACGATGTGGATACTCCTCGTTTGAATATTAAAAACGATGTAGAGAAAGTGATCGACTATCTTTGTGACAACAATATTATCCGACGCGAACAAGGCAAACAGGGTGCTCCCGAAACCTATCAATTCTATTCGGAAGAGGAGATGCGCGTGGCTACGCTAATTAAGAACCAGCAAGTAGACACCAACACCCAAGCGGAACAGCTCAGAGATATTTTTTTCAAACATTTCTCAAATCTACGAAACAAAGAGCAGTACAAAACTCGTTCTTTCTCTGTCGGAGTTACCATAAAACAACGTTCATTTTTAACCACCAACAATCCGGATGTTCAAATTGAATTTGCGATGGATGCGGATTGGGACAATGCCGACCAATTAGCCCTGCAAAATGGCGCACAAAATCGCCTAATCTTTTATATCGCTCCACAGTTCCAAGCCAACAAGCGTTTATTCAATAACTTCTATTGGTTCTGTCAGGTGCAACGCTACATGGCGACCCCCGTTATGAATGAAGATAACGCCAACACACGCAAAGAGTTTCAAAAACGTGCAGCGGAGGTGCTCTCTTCTCATATTATTCCTGAGTTTCAAAAGATATTAGATAGTTGTCCCGTTATTAGCGGTATGGCGGTAATAGACAATTCGGAACTTTCAGCCAAATATGGAACGCAGCGTTATGAGGCAGCCATACAAAAACACTTATCTTCAATCTATACCGATGCTGTGTTGGTGGACAACCCGCAGATTCCTCGCACAACAGATGGATTGCGTAAGGCTATACTGCGCCCGGTCAATCCGGGTGATTACGATGGTCTGGGTGCCGAAATGACTACTGCCGAAAAGCGTGTAGAAAACTATTTAAGCAAGCAATTTGGCGAAGTAAATGTATCGGAAGTGCTTGCCAAGTTTGCCAAAGCTCCTTTCGGTTGGGATAATATCTGCACCCTATATGTCATCAACGAATTGGTGCGCCGACACCGAAGGGATTACTCCTACGCTAACAACCCCAATGTAGAACCGGCGACGGTAGCGAATAAAATTGCAGGTGAGTCGAATAAATTCACACTTCGAGAGGCTACTGCCATCTCACAAGATATACTCAATCGGTTTATGGAAAGTTGGAAAGATATCTTCGGGGTTACGGAAGTCTTTTCCACAAACGACAGTGCACAACTTTTCCGAATGTGTCGAGAAGATGGAAATGAACGTAGCCTCACCAAGCGTAGAGATGCCTACAATCGTTTAGTAAACAATCACGCCCAATATCCATTTATCGCTCCTATTCGAGAGATGACAGCACTTTTTGATGAGTGGATGACAGAGCGTGATCCTGAAAAATTCTTCAACGCCGTAATCAACGACCGAGAAAAAGCGCACGCAATGATGGATACCTGCAAAGAGGTAAACCAATTTATCAACGATCAGCTACCAAACTACAAATCCATTCGTGATTTTGTGCGTGAAAACAGCGATAATTTCCGTTTTGTGCCGGATCAATTGCAACCAGAAGTGGTAGAGATTAGTAAGATAGAAACGGCAGCGTGGCCTATCCGTATCCGTGATTATATGAAAATGCGCACCAACTTAACCACCGCATTGGGAGAGGTGAAAAAAGAGCTGCGCGAGAAGATCACTAAAGCGTATAACAATGCTTATGAACTATTGGAACGTGGCTGCGAAGCAGAAAATGTAGATAAGTCGGTTCTTTCAAATAAAGAGGCAACCATCCAAGTTAAAACGTCCCCTCAAAATATTCTTGCCCTGCAAAACAACCTCAATACGGATAGCTTTTACGCAGAACAGGCAGAGCGTATTCAGAGAGCGAAAAAGCCTGTAAAGCTTTATCCGCTTAATACAGGCAAGGGCGACGATAATAGAGTGGCTGAGCGTCATGTGAAAAATATCAGTTTGCAAACCCGCACAATAAAACCGCTGCATGTAGAAAGCGACGTCGATGCCTATCTGGCTAAATTGAAGGAGCAATTAATGAAGCAGATAGAAGAGGGGCATTCGGTAATGATTATTAAATAAGATACAACATGGATACCAATCAAATAAAAAGATTTGCCATTGAAGCACGCAACAAATTAAAAGAGGGCGTGGCAATGAAAATGGCTTCTCTGGGTTTTACAAAAAAAGGCGATGTGGCAGAGAATATGCGTCCTACCTTGATACAGGGCGGTTCGCTTTGGAAGGGACAGATTCAAACGGAGACATTTTTCCACCAGTGGATGTCGCTCTATGCCCGCATTCAAGACAAAGGGATGAACGTAGTATACGAAGAGGCTGCCTACACTTGGTTTAACCGCCTGGTGGCTATTCGTATTCTGCAAAAGAACGGATTGGCAGAACCTATTCTCGACTTTGCCGACGAAGCACGTACCCCACGCATTGTTGACGAAGCACGAGGAGGACGCATCCCCCAAATGACCGAAGAGGAGCGCAAGCACCTGATGGAGTTACTGGACGACGATACGAAAACCACCGAGCAGTTCGCTTTATTAATCACTGCTTGGTGTCATCAAAACCCTATCATTGAGAAATGTTTTGGTACTATTGCAGACTATACAGAATTATTGTTGCCCAACAATATTTTGGCTGAAGATGGGTTCTTGGATATGCTCAACCATACAGAGTTTATCACCGGAGATGATTTCCGTTCGCCCGAACTTATTGGTTGGCTCTATCAATTCTACATCTCCGAACGTAAAGACGAAGTGTTTGCCAAAAAGGGGAAGTTTAGTGCAGACGAGATACCCGCCGCCACGCAGATATTCACCCCCAACTGGATCGTGAAGTATATGGTGGAAAACACCGTGGGGCGTATCTATCTCGATAATAACCCACACGCTACGGCAATGAAAGAGGGATGGAAATACTTGGTAGATCCCGACACTTCTACCCCCGAAGAAAGCAAATACCGATATAATGAGCTAACAGAACTCCGCATTGCTGACCTTGCCTGTGGCTCGGGACATATTCTCAACGAGTGTTTCGACATTCTTTACGACCTCTACATTGCCGAAGGATATACTCGTAGCGAAGCCATTGAGAATATTTTCCGCCATAACCTAACAGGTGTCGACCTCGACAAGCGCGCCCAGCAACTGGCCATCTTTGCTTTGCTATTGAAAGCGTGCCAAAAAGATAGAAGCTATGTGGATGCTAAGCTATTGCCTGCTGTGCTCACCATGCCGAAGCCATGGAGCGAAGCCAAGAACGGAAGCTTATCTACTGCCCTCTCACTCTTCTTTAATGGATGCGAAACTCCAACCATCGTTGAAGAACTGCAAACAGCTTTCGAACTGATGAAAGATGCCGACTCATTGGGATCTATTATGAAGTTTGATATAGCAGACACCACGCGCTTTGCCCTAAAGCAGGCAGTGGAGTATTGGGCGAACGAACGCTTTGTGCCCGAGGTGGTGGAAGAGATGATGCCAAATATACAGCTGATATTGGCATTGACGGAGAGGTATGCAGCAATTGTGATGAACCCACCCTATATGGGGGGAGGAAATATGAACGAGGTATTAGGTAAGTATGTGAAGAGGAATTATGAGGAGGGGAAAGCGGATTTGTTCTCTGTCTTTATGTATTTAGGTATGGAGCGATTGGAGAAGAATGGTAAGCAGGCACAAATCAATATGCAGAGTTGGATGTTTCTCTCTTCTTTCGAGAAACTACGTCATACATTCTTGACTAATTATCATCTCGACAATATGCTGCACCTTGGGCCACGTACATTCGATGAACTATCGGGCGAGGTGGTGCAGAATACGGCTTTTGTGTTTACAAAGGATATGCCTCAAGAACAAGGGGGTACGTACTATCGATTGATTGATGGAAAGAGATGCAGAGCGAAAGAGGAGATGTTTTTGGCAGGGAAGAATTGCTATACGAAGGTACCTCAACAGAACTTTAACAAGATTCCGGGAAGTCCGATTGGGTACTGGGTGAGTGAGAAAGAATTAATAATTTTCTCTGATACCAAAATTGGGGAATATGGTATGAGCAAGAGAGGACTTCAACCAGGATGTGTACCATTGGTAGTAAGACATTGGAGTGAAATCAGTAAAAATAAATTTGAAAGAAAAGCTAAAAACAGGGAGGAAGCATTGTCCTCCAAGTTAAG
>JAUUPT010000083.1 GCA_030843315.1 Bacteroidaceae bacterium
TTGTAAGGTCATGTATACCGACGTTATGAGAGTTGCTCGCTCCATGTCGGAGGGTAGACCGCTAAAGCCAGTATGGTGACATGCGGCTCAGATAAATGACAGACACCTTATTATATAAGGTACAGAACCCGGCTTACAGACCGACTGCTTTTTTTTCTTTTAATTATAGAATATACCGCCATGAACCAACGTATTGCCACCCTTTGGAAATTCCTCACCTACGACATCTGGCGTATTACGGAAGATGAGGTCACCCGTACGACCTTCTCCCTATACAATATCATCAAGACCATCTACCTCTGCATCAACCGTTTCACCAAAGACCGGATTGTGAACAAGGCTTCGGCATTGACTTACAGTTCGCTGCTTGCCATCGTGCCCATCCTTGCCATCCTGTTTGCCATCGCCCGCGGCTTCGGGTTCGATAACCTGATGGAGAGCCAGGTCGTCAACGGCTTTGGCGGCCCCACCAAGACCACGGAAGTCATCTTGCAGTTCGTCAACTCCTACCTGTCGCAAACCAAGAGCGGTATCTTCATCGGAGTGGGTCTGATTATGTTGCTGTGGACCGTCCTCAACCTGATAAACAACCTGGAGATAACCTTCAACCGCATCTGGCAAGTGAAGAAAGCACGCAGCATGTACCGCAAAATCACGGATTACTTCTCCATGCTTCTGCTCATGCCCATCCTGATTGTGGTGTCCGGCGGTCTTTCCATCTTCATGAGTACGATGGTGAGGAACATAGAAGATTTCACCCTACTCGCCCCTGTCGGCAAATTCATGATCCGCCTCATACCTTTCGTCCTGACGTGGTGTATGTTTACGGCGCTATACATCTTTATGCCGAACACGAAAGTCAAGTTCAAGCATGCACTGATATCCGGCATCCTGGCAGGTACGGCGCATCAGGCATTCCAGTTCCTCTATATCAGCAGCCAGTTGTGGGTATCGCGCTACAACGCTATCTACGGTAGCTTTGCCGCCCTCCCCATGTTTCTGCTGTGGCTTCAGGTATCCTGGACCATCTGCCTCTTTGGTGCCGAGCTGACCTATGCCGGGCAGAACATCAAGAATTTCAGTTTCGACAAAGATGCCCGCAACATCAGCCGGCGCTATCGCGACTTTATCTCCATACTTATCATGTCTCTCATCGCCAAGCGCTTTGAACAGAACGCACCGCCCTATACCGCCGAAGAAATCTCCGAAGAGTGCCAGATTCCGATACGCCTGACGAATGAAACCCTCTACGAATTGCAAGAGATCAACCTGCTGCACGAAGTGGCAACAGATGAGAAAAGCCAGGACATCGTCTACCAACCTTCGATAGACATCAACCAACTGAACGTCGCCCTCCTGCTGGACAAGCTGGACACACATGGTTCGGAAGACTTCAAGATTGATAAGGACAATGAGTTCAATAAGCAGTGGGAAGCCTTGCTGAATGCACGGGAGGAGTATTACAAGAGTGCAAGCAAGGTATTGTTGAAGGACTTATAAAGAAAACAGTATAATATTTTCAGGCACAGATTACGCGGGTTATACGGACTCAAAAGAGTTATGAAATTAAATTTCCGTATAATCCGCGTAATCTGTGCCTGAAATCATTATTTATACTGTATCATCCTGCTGATATACTTTCCTATAATATCAAACTCCAGATTCACCACGCTGCCTACCTTGAAAGCATGGAAGTTGGTATGTTCGAATGTATAAGGAATTATCGCTACCTGGAAAGTATCGTCCGTAGGATTGCATACCGTCAGGCTGACGCCATTTACCGTCACCGAACCTTTATCCACCGTGATGTATCCACGCTTTGCCATCTCCTTGTCGAAAGCATATTGGAAAGTGAAGTAATAGCTGCCTTCCGCATCCTTGATGTCGATACAAGTAGCAGTCTGGTCTACATGTCCCTGAACGATATGCCCGTCCAGGCGGCCGTTCATCATCATGCTTCGCTCCACATTTACTTCATCGCCCACCTTCAGCAGACCGAGGTTGGAACGGTCCAGCGTCTCTTTCATCGCCGTCACCGTATAGGTATCGTCCGTCATACTAACCACCGTCAGGCAAACCCCGTTATGAGACACACTCTGGTCTATCTTCAATTCATTCACGAATGAACATTTGAAAGTGAAATGCACATTCTCCTGGTCTTTGACCATTACCACCAAGGTGGCGCATTCTTCTACTATTCCGGAAAACATAGAGGTATTTATTATTAAATTGTTTACTAATTGTCACTCGTCGAGTGGCTACAAAGATACGAAAAGCCCTTCACATAGGCACAAAAAAAGGAAGCTTTTCACAAAGCCTCCTTTTTCAGTTTTCAATAGGTATTAGTTTTTTTTTAAGGTAAAAAGATTGTTTTCAGGATAACGATGCAAATATAGCCGCTTTTCGTGATACTAACCAAATTAAAAAACATGTCTTATAACATCTTTTCAAGAAATCTTTTGATTTTATTATCATTTCAAAGCACTTTTCTACACCTGCAATCGCTCTCAGGGGACAAATATAGGGCTATTTTCCAATAAACACTAAAATTATCATAAAATTTTGTTTATTTCTTATCATTTGGATAATGCTCGTCTGTCCGCCCACTATGTTTTAACACTTTTGCATCGATAAAGAACACTATTTCTTCGGCAATATTGGTGATATGGTCACCGGAACGCTCCAGTTTGCGGAACACACTTACCAGGTTCAGACAGGAAAGCGCACTCTCCGGATGCCGGGCTACATAGTCGGCAAGAACAGCCGTTGCATCGGCATTGATTTCATCCAACAATTGGTCTTTGGCAAATATAGCGGTAGCCAGTTCCAGACTCTCATCCTGAAGCGCCTGTTTGGCCAGTTCGAGCATGGCAAGCACTTGGGATATCATTTCACCAAGGCGAAGTTGTTTTACCAGTTCCGCATCCAGGGCCGGATCGTCGCAGTTGATGGCAAAGCGGGCAATACCTTCGGCGAAGTCGCCCAGACGTTCCAGATTCGTATTAATCTTCAGCATGGCAAGCACAAAGCGCAAGTCGATGGCAACAGGATTGTAGAGGGCGATAACATCTTCCACATCCCGGTCTATCTTCAACTCGTAAGCATTGACACGACGTTCGCACACCAACACTTGTTGTGCCAACTCGCGATCCATAGTAAGTACGGCATCACCGGCCCGGTCGAGCTGGTTATACACAAGGGTCCACATTCCGTCTATTTCCTTTTTCAGCAAGACGAGTTCTGATTCGATAAACTTCACCATAATGTTTCTATGTTAAGATTAATAATTGCTTTTTTACCCGAACCGTCCCGTAATATAGTTCTGTGTCTCCGCCTTATCGGGGTTCGTAAATATCTTTCTGGTATCGCCGAACTCTACCATCTGGCCCATATAGAAGAAAGCGGTGTGATTGCTGACACGCGCAGCTTGCTGCATATTGTGCGTCACTATGACAATGGTATATTCCTTCTTCAGCTCATGAATCAGTTCTTCCACTTTGGCGGTGGAGATGGGATCGAGGGCGGAAGCCGGTTCGTCCATCAGCAACACCGATGGAGACACCGCCATAGCGCGGGCTATGCAGAGGCGTTGCTGCTGTCCGCCCGAAAGAGCGTAGGCAGAAACTTTCAGTTTGTCTTTCACTTCATCCCAAAGGGCGGCGCCTCTCAGCGTCTCCTCTACCCGGCGGCGAATGAAGTTAGTGTCGGTCACACCATTCACGCGGAGGCCGTACGCCACATTCTCGAAGATACTCTTCGGAAAGGGATTGGGACGCTGAAACACCATGCCCACATTCTTGCGGAGTTCGTCCACCTGCACACCCTTTCCGTAAATATTTTGTCCGTCAATAAGAACTTCACCGGTCAGGCGGGTATTGGGTATCAGGTCGTTCATGCGGTTCAGCAGACGCAGGAAGGTGGATTTGCCACATCCCGAAGGACCGATAAAAGCGGTAACGGACTTTTCTTCAATATCCATACTGATACTTTTCAATGCCTGAAAGTTACCGTACCAGAAGTTCACATTGCGGGTTTCTATTTTATTCATAATGTCATTCTACTATCTACTTTCCTAATTCATCTTTATCTTCTTTTCGAAGTATTTTCGCAAGGCGTGTGCCAGGAGATTCACCACAAGAATAATCAATATCAATACCAATGCCGTGCCGTAAGCGATGGGAAGCTGTGCTTCCATGTCCGTGCCGCTGGTGGAAATGACATACAAGTGATAGGGCAAAGCCATACACTGGTCGAGGATACCGGTGGGCAATTGCGGCAAGAAGTAAGCGGCACAGGTAAAGAGGATAGGCGCCGTCTCGCCCGAAATACGTCCCAGCGCCAGGATCAGTCCCGTAATGATATTGGGCATACCCATCGGCAAAATGACGTGCCAGATTGTCTGGAGCTTGGTAGCTCCCAACGCACGACTACCCTCACGCATACTATCGGGAATGGCTTTCAAGGCTTCTTCCGTAGTACGTATAACGAGTGGCAGACTCAGCAACCCCAACGTCAGCGAACCTGCCAGAATGCTGTCTCCAAAGTCCATATAGTTGACGAACAGCGCCATACCAAACAAACCGAATACAATGGATGGGATGCCGCTCAGGTTATTCGTCATCATCCGGATAATCCGCACCACCCAACCTTTGGGGGCATATTCATTCATATAAACACCGCTCATCACTCCCACCGGAAAGGCAAACAACGCACTGCCTATCATCAGATAGAACGTTCCGACGATGGCAGGCAGAATCCCGCCCGAAGTCATGCCGTCGGTGGGAGCCGTTGTCAGAAACTCCCAGTTGATAACCCCTATACCTTTATATATAATAAAGCCGAGAATGGCGAAGAGGATTCCCACTACACTCAAACTCAACAAGCGGAACAACCCGAATGCTATATTTTGCGCAAGATGTTTTCTATCTATCATACTCCTTTATTCAATTTATCTCCTGTTTCCCGACACCGCCTCTACCGTAAAGTTTATCAGCAAACTGATGAAGAACAGCACCACGCCCAGCAGGAACAACGCCTCGTAATGAGGTCCTCCGGCAGGCGCTTCGCCCAGTTCGGCGGCAATCGTTGCGGGTATGGTTCGCAGCGGTTCCAGGATGGTATGGGGAATGACGGCAGCATTACCTGTCACCATCAATACCGCCATCGTTTCGCCTACCGCACGTCCGATGCCCAGCACCACGCCCGACGTGATGCCCGATATGGAATAGGGAATCACTACCTTATATATAGTCTGCCACTGCGAAGCCCCCAGTGCCAGGCTCGCTTCGCGCATGGCACGCGGACAGTTGCGCATGGCGTCTTCCGTCACCGTAATGATGGTAGGCAATGCCATTATCGCCAACACAATACTTCCAGCCAAACCACTCTCACCCACCGGCAAGTCGAAGGCTCTTTGTATAAACGGCACAATCACTATCAGCCCGAAGAATCCGTAGACCACCGACGGAATACCGCTCAGCAGCTCTATAACCGGTTTCAACAGATTGCGCACTTTAGGATTGGCAACCTCGGACATATAAATAGCTACCGACAGTCCGAACGGCAACGCTATGAGAATGGCAAACAAACTGACCCACAGCGTGCCCGTGATAAGCGGCAGAAAGCCGAACTGCGCAGCAGGGGTTGCCGTCGGAAACCATTCGGCTCCGGCAAAGACATCCTTCACCGAAATAGTGTTATCCTTCAGCAGATGCACCGAGTCCGGACGGACGATGAACTGCTGCGGCACAAAAGCAATGATGCCCGGCGTGCGCTCCACCAACTCCGTGATGCAAGCACCCGCATGTTCGTAGGTATCTCCCAGCTGCTGCTCGGTGTAATATTCCGTAATATCCTCCAGGCGGAAAAGCCGGATAGGGAGATTCGGGCCTCCTACTTCATCCCAATTTGTTATCTCTTCGTCGAAAACATCTTTTATCTGAGCCGGCGTCAGACTATTTACCTTGTTATCTTTATTTAATGCTAATACATACCCTTCTTCAATGACCTTGCTACTGAACAGCCCCAGCGCTTCGGAAAAGAGAAACAAGACAATGAGCACGATGGTAAGGCTTGTTACAAAACCGCTACAAGCCAGTATCCCCTCAATAATCTTCTCTAAAATCTTTTTCATTTTACCTATTGATTTCTGCCTGCAAAGGAAGGGGCTACGTATTAAGATAGTGTGACTAACGTTTGAAAGAACTGTTACAAACCTATTACAAACGTGTTACAACATACAAAATCCACCCGGCGTAACACTTCTGTAATATCCATTACCTTATTTTGCAGCGTGCACAATTATTGTTCCATATGAAAGTAAAAACAATTCTGTTATTCTTTGCCCTGACTGTTGCCGCCACCGGCATGCAGGCACAACGCATCAAAGGCAGCGACACCGTGCTCCCTATTGCACAGCAAACTGCCGAACACTTCATGAATCTGAACCCTTCGGCACGTGTCACCGTCACCGGTGGCGGAACGGGTGTAGGTATATCTGCCTTGCTGGACGAAACCACAGACATTGCCATGGCCTCCCGCGCCATCAAGTTCAGCGAGAAGATGAAGGCCAAAGCCACCGGAGAGGATCTGGAAGAAGTACCCATAGCCTACGATGCCCTTGCCGTAGTAGTGCATCCCTCCAACCCGGTAAAACAACTCACCCGTCAACAGTTGGAGAGCATCTTCCGCGGTAAAATAACCAACTGGAAACAAGTGGGCGGCGACGACCGCAAGATAGTGGTCTACTCCCGCGAAACGTCCTCCGGCACCTACGAATTCTTCAAGGAGAGCGTGCTTAAGAATAAAAATTACATGAGCAGCAGCCTCTCCATGCCAGCCACCGGCGCCATCATCCAGTCCGTCAGCCAGACGCGGGGAGCCATCGGCTACGTCGGCCTTGCTTACGTATCGCCACGCATCAAGACGCTTGCCATTTCCTATGACGGAGAGCATTTCGCCACCCCAAGCCTGGAGAATGCCGTCAACAAATCATACCCTATCGTGCGTCCGCTCTACTACTATTACAATAAGAAAAACTCCGAACAAGTAGCACCGTTGCTGCAATTCATACTATCTTCCACGGGTCAGGAAATCATTAAAAATAGTGGATATATTCCCGTGAAATAACGATATAAGAAAAATTAGTCGTATTTTTGCGCCATTAAAATGAATAACAATGAGCAATATGGCAGAAATAAAAAGCGAAGAAACAAGCGAAAAGAAGAGCTTGAATTTTATTGAGCAAATAGTAGAAAGCGACTTGAAGGAAGGTAAGAACGGAGGAAAAGTGCAGACACGCTTCCCGCCCGAACCCAACGGTTACCTTCACATCGGACACGCTAAGGCCATCTGCCTTGATTTCGGCATTGCAGCCGATCACAACGGCATCTGCAACCTGCGTTTCGACGATACCAACCCCACCAAAGAAGATGTGGAATATGTAGAAGCCATCAAGGAAGATATCCAATGGCTGGGCTACCAATGGGGAAATGAGTATTACGCATCCGATTATTTTCAGCAGCTTTGGGACTTCGCCATCCGCCTTATCGAAGAGGGCAAGGCATACATCGACGAGCAAACATCCGAACAAATTGCCGTCCAGAAAGGCACTCCCACCCAGCCGGGTGTGGAAAGTCCTTACCGTAACCGCCCCATCGAAGAGAACCTGGAACTGTTCCGCAAGATGAACACCGGCGAGATAGAGGAAGGCGCCATGGTGCTGCGTGCCAAAATCGACATGGCAAGCCCCAATATGCACTTCCGCGATCCCATCATATATCGTGTGGTGAACCATCCGCACCACCGCACGGGCACCACCTGGAAGGCATATCCGATGTACGACTTCGCCCACGGACAGAGCGACTTCTTCGAAGGAGTCACCCACTCGCTGTGTACGCTGGAGTTTGTACCCCACCGCCCGCTCTACGATCTCTTTGTGGACTGGGTGAAGGAAGGCAAAGACCTGAACGACAACCGTCCCCGCCAGTACGAATTCAATAAACTGAACCTCAGTTATACACTGATGAGTAAACGCAACCTGCTCACGCTGGTCAAAGAAAATCTTGTCAACGGTTGGGACGATCCCCGTATGCCGACCATCTGCGGCTTCCGCCGTCGCGGCTACTCTCCCGAGTCCATTCATAAGTTCATCGATAAGATCGGTTATACCACATACGACGCGCTCAACGAGTTCGCCTTGCTGGAAAGCGCCTTGCGCGAAGACCTCAACGAACGCGCCACCCGTGTATCGGCCGTGTTGAATCCTGTGAAGCTCATCATCACCAACTATCCCGAAGGACAAGTGGAAGAACTGGAAGCTATCAACAACCCGGAACGTCCCGAAGAAGGCAGCCACCTCATCGAGTTTAGCCGCGAGTTGTGGATTGAACGCGACGACTTTATGGAAGACGCCCCCAAGAAATACTTCCGCATGACTCCGGGACAAGAAGTCCGCCTGAAGAATGCTTACATCGTGAAGTGCACCGGCTGCAAGAAGAACGAAGCCGGCGAAATCACCGAAGTATATTGTGAATGCGACCCCGAGAGCAAGAGCGGTCTGCCCGGAGCAAACCGCAAAGTGAAAGGCACCATCCACTGGGTAAGTTGTGCCCACTGCCTGCAAGCCGAAGTACGTCTGTACGACCGCCTGTGGAAAGTAGAGAATCCGCGCGACGAGCTTGCCGCCATCCGCGAGGCCAAGAACTGCGACGCACTGACGGCCATGAAGGAAATAATCAACCCCGACTCCCTGCATGTATTGCCCTGCTGCTACATCGAGAAGTATGCCGCCGGCATGGCGCCCCTCTCCTACCTGCAGTTCCAGCGCATCGGCTACTTCAATGTCGACAAAGACTCTACCCCGGAAAAAATGGTATTCAACCGCACCGTGGGGCTGAAGGACAACTGGGGGAAGATTAGTAGCAAGTAAGTAGTTAGTAGTAAGCAGCTAACAGCAAGTAGAAGAATAGTAAAGTAGTAAGTAGAAGCAAATGAGCAAAAAGAACCTGCTGTCCGGAAGAGACAAAGAACTGCATCAGATTGCAGAACAATATGAGGCAGCCAAAGCAGATAATAAAACTATATACCTGGACGCTGATGATTTTGCCGACCTGGCAGATTGGTACGCCGTTCGCCGTAAATACGATATAGCAACCGAAGTCGTAGAATATGGATTAACCCTGCACCCCGACAGCACAGCGCTGTTGGTAGAGCAAGCATACCTGTGCCTGGATACCCAAAAGAAAGAAAAAGCAAGAGAAATAGCCAAGTGTATTTCAGATGAATCTTCCGAAGTAAAAGTACTGAAAGCCAGCCTGCTGATGGGAGAAGGTAAAATAGAAGAAGCAGATGCCGTACTCGAATCCATAGAGGACAAAGAAGAGTTGGGCAATATTGTGGACGTATCTTATATGTACATCGACATGGGCCTGCCCGAGAATGCATTGCCGTGGCTCACCCGCGGACTTGAGAAGTATGCCGAAGAAGAAGCGTTCCTGGCCGTCACCGGCGATTGTTATTACGCCCAGGGATTGCTCGAGAAGGCAACTTTCTTCTTCAACAAACTGATAGACAAGAATCCATATTCAGCCTCTTATTGGTTCGGATTGGCACGTTGCCATTTTGACCTGCAAATGTTCGACAAGGCTATCGAAGAATGCGACTACGCCATCGTGGCAGATGACGAGTTTGCCGATGCTTATATCATGAAGGGTCATGCCTTCTTCCAGTTAGGAAACGAAGAGAGTGCCCTGGAAAGTTATAAGATGGCGGAAAAACTCGGTGTTGTCTCCCAGAACTTCATCAATACATTTATCGGTCTGAGCCTGGTGACCAAAGGAGAATGGGCCGAAGGCTACTCCTATCTGGAAAAAGCGATAAACGAGGAAGGAGATGAAGAAGACGAACTGACCCTGCCCGCACTTTATGCCAATGCCGCGCTATGCCTTCATAAGTTGGGCAAGAAGCGCAAAGCGCATCAATACTGCAAGAAAGCCCATGAGTTGGCACCCGAAGACATTGACTCATACCTGATTGAAGGCCGCATCTATATGGAAGAAGGTGACTTTGAGAAAGGAATAAAGCAATGGGGACTGGCTCTGAGATATGCCCCGTATGCAGACACCTGGCACGAGATTGGTGAACTCAGCATGGAAATGGGAGAAATGAGTTATGCCAAACTCGCTTTTGAGCGTGTCAAGGAGATGGAACCCGACTTTGAGGGTATCAACGAGAAGTTGGCTTCCCTGTACATGATCCTCAAAGACAAGGACAACTTTATGAAGTACAACCAACTCTGCGAGAACCCATTCAACCTGGATGAACTGGAGAAGATACAGCAACTGCTGGAAGACGACAACCAGAAAGACCTCGCCCAGGTAATGAAATCCATCTTTGATGCCTTGAAGTAATTCACAATTTGTAATTCGTAATTATATAAATGGAATCATCAGCAGAACTCATCAAATGGGTATTGGAGAACCTGAACTATTGGATAGTCACTATCTTTATGGCTATCGAAAGTTCGTTTATCCCTTTCCCGTCCGAAGTAATTGTTCCGCCCGCCGCATGGAAAGCGATGGCGGACGAAAGCATGAATATCTTCCTCGTCGTTATTTTTGCAACGGCAGGAGCCGACCTGGGAGCGTTGATAAATTACTATCTGGCACGCTGGCTGGGACGCCCCATCATCTATAAGTTTGCCAACAGCCGCTTTGGGCATATGTGCCTCATCGACGAAGAAAAGGTGCACCATGCCGAAGAGTATTTCCGTAAACACGGCGCAACCTCCACTTTCTTTGGCCGTCTCATCCCTGCCGTACGCCAGCTTATCAGTATTCCCGCCGGACTTGCCGGCATGAAGCTGAGTTCTTTCCTGCTTTACACAACGTTGGGTGCCGGGATATGGAATTCGATACTTGCCGTGCTCGGCTACCTCATCTACCGCTTCACCGATCTCAAAACGACGAACGACGTTTATATATTGGCAACCAAGTACAGCCACGAAATAGGATATTTCATTTTAGTAGTAGCTGTGCTGGTCATCGCCTTCCTGGCATACAAAGGACTAAAGAAGAAAAAATAAAGATACTTGTATACAAAGAAACGGTGAACAAAGTCATAGGCTCTGTCCACCGTTTTTCACATTATTGCTAATCAAATCCAAGTATCTTATTTCACAGCTTCAATCGCTTTGTCATAATCCGGCTCTTGCGTTATTTCAGGCACAAGTTCCGTATATGCAATCTTTCCATCCTTGCCCACAACCACTACTGCGCGTGCCAGCAATCCTGCAAGCGGTCCGTCAGCCATACGCACTCCATAATTCTCGTCAAAATCAGAGTAACGGAAGTCCGACAGCGGAATTACATTCTCAATGCCTTCGGTGGTGCAGAAACGTGCATGCGCAAAAGGCAGATCCTTAGAGATTGCCAGCACCACCGTATCCGGCAAGCCGGCAGCCAGTTTATTGAACTTACGTACCGAAGTAGCGCATACGCCGGTATCCAGGCTGGGGAAAATATTCAGAATCACATTCTTTCCATTCAGTTCTTTCAGAGAGAACGAAGATAAATCAGTTTTCACCAATTCGAAATCGGGAGCGGCTGCTCCCACCTTTATAAACTCACCGATAATCTTAACCGGTTGTCCTTTAAATTTTGTTGTAGCCATAGTTTTATCAAATTATTTAGAGATATAACAAACAGCAAGCGCGAAAAGTTCATCAGAAACATTTCTCAGGAGCGGATTGTTATTTATTAAACGGACTTATGATAATCACTAAAAATTAAGATTCACATGAAAACTATTTTAGACGAACTTCAACAAGAAGTAAAAAACTGGTGGATTTCACTTATTCTCGGTATTCTTTACGTCGTAGTGGCCTTATGGCTGATGTTTGCTCCTTTCAGCGGATATGCCGCCCTGAGTATCCTGTTCAGTATCTCTATGTTGTTCAGCGGTTTGCTTGAAGTATCTTTTGCCGTAAGCAACCGCAAGACCGTCTCCAGTTGGGGGTGGTACTTGGCAGGAGGCATCATCGACATGATTTTAGGCTTCTACCTGATAGCCTATCCCATGTTAAGCATGGAAGTCATCCCCTTCATCATTGCATTCTGGCTCATGTTCCGGGGCTTCTCCTCCGTAGGCTATGCTATGGACTTAAAGAGATACGGCACCAGAGACTGGGGATGGTACGTCGCTTTCGGCATCCTCGCCGTCATCTGCTCCCTCATCATCCTGTGGCAACCGGCAGTAGGCGCCATCTACGCCGTCTACATGATTTCCTTCGCCTTCCTCATCATCGGCTTCTTCCGCATCATGCTGTCATTCGAGCTGAAGAACCTGCATAAGCGGGGAAAGGAACTGCAAGCATAATTCCCGTTACAACGGAGAATAGTAAAAACATAAAAGGCGGCGGATATATATTATCCGCCGCCTTTTATTATCAAGATTTCAATCCCTATCCTTTATCATCCCCACGAATCAAAGAACCACAGTCTTGGGAAAGTAGCTCCCTGTATTGCGAAGCAGATTCCGAAGCAGGCAGCACTTACAATCCACAGGATGACCAGTGTCCACTTCAGTCCGGAGTTCATCGGCTGCCACTTGAATGCCTGTCCCAAGACAGCCCATACAAGGCTGACCAACGGAATACCTACCAGCAAGATACCTGCAATGTACATCACAATGGCCGATAACGGCGAAGTAGGCATCACCACATCCATCATCGGGAAGAGCGAAATCAACGCTGCACCGCCGCCAACAGCTACCGCCACCGCTGCAATCAGCAGTGCCACAAACACTATTCCGAAAACAAGCAACACCGGACTGCAAACAATAGCGAATATCACCACGCAGAGCTTCAAGAACAAGCCGGCTACCATCACCAACCCATCACCCAACTTCTGCAACGCCGTGCGGGGACGGTCGGACTTCATATAATCATTCACCCCGTTTGCCATCTTCTCAAACCCGTCCGTTACCGTCTTTCCGATATTCTCCACCGTCACCGCTTCACCGCGCATGCTCAACTTCTCGGCTGCCGTATGTGCCTCCGGGATAATCAGCCAGCACACAATATAAACCGGTATCAGCGTTCCAATTCCGCAAACCAGCACCACCAGCAGCAGCAGGCGGAGCAACGTCACATCCCATCCCATATAGGCAGCCATACCGCTGATAACGCCTCCCAGCATCTTGTCATCCGGGTTACGATAAAGGCGGCGGTGTGTCGAACCGTAAGCAGTGTCCGCATTCCGCGAATAGCTGCCGGTGTTCGCACTTCCCGAGGTGGAGCCGGTGCTCTCCTCCCCCGTTTCCATATCTTCCGGTTTTCCCATGCGGGCTATCACCTCTTCCACGTCGAAGATTGTGATTACCTTCAGTCCGGCGACCAGCTTCTCGGCAAAGAGCTCGGAGATGCGGCGTTCGATGTCATCTACTATCTCGTCTGCACCGGCATCCTTGCGGAAGTGCAGTTTGAGGTTGCTCAGATAGTTATCCAAGAGGCGGTATGCGTCGTCATCAATGTTGAAAACAGTTCCACCTAAATTTACAGTCAGTGTCTTTTTCATTGCTATTATTTTTTTAATTACAAATTACTAATTACGAAGTGCAGCCCTATGAGTTGCTGATGTGATTCACCGTTTCGTTGAGTTCCCTCCACGATATTTCCAGTTCTCCCAGGAAGCCCTCTCCTTTTTCCGTCAACCGGTAGTACTTCCGGGGGGGGCCCTGTGTAGACTCTATCCATTCATAGCTCAGCAGGTCATCGTTCTTCAGGCGTGTCAGCAGCGGATAAAGTGTACCCTCCACCACTATCAGCCTGGCTTCTTTCAGCTTCTGAATGATGTCCGAAGCGTAAGCCGGCTCTTTATGGAGCAGCAGCATGATGCAATATTCCAGCATCCCCTTGCGCATTTGCGACTTTACATTATTTACATCCATTTCAGTTATTCATTATAGATTAATACCATTCCTTGTATGACACAAATATATGTATTATATCAGTACCTTGTATAACACAGTACCTTATATTATAATTATTTAACTAAAGCCCTATTTCACCACAGATTACACGGATTAACACAGATTACTTAAAAATTTGTGAGACTCTGCGTCCTGTAGTGAAAAAATCTGTGTTAATCTGTGTAATTCTGTGATGAAACTCCGTTATTACTATAAAATCACCAATTACTCAAAATTATGGCAACACCAAGAATTAGAAGAAAGTACGTACTTTTGTTTTTCCGGAAGCAAATAGACGATCTTTTTGCCGGCGGCAAGATAGGAACCGCCCGCAACTACCAATGCACCTTCAAGAGTTTTTCAACCTTTCTGGACGGAACTGATATTCTGTTCTCCACCTTCAACGAGGGCCTTATGCTAAGATATGAAACCTGGCTGCAAAAAAGCGGAATAGCCAAAAACACCATATCATTCTATATGCGGATATTGAGGTCTCTCTATAATAAGGCCATCAGCCTGTATTTCGCCAGGCCCATCAACCCATTCCTGCATGTATATACAGGAGTAGCCAGCACCCGGAAGCGTGCAGTGAGCGAGCAGGTCATCGTGCTGCTGCAAGAATTGAAATTACGGTCGAACCCTTCTCTCGAATTGGCCCGCGACATCTTCATCTTCAGTTACGCTACCCGTGGCATGGCTTTTGTCGACATCGCTTTCCTGCGCAAAAAGGACATCCGCGACGAAACCATCATTTATGCCCGCCACAAGACGGGACAAATGCTTTCCATCCATATAGAACCGTGCATGGAGGAAATCATCAAGCGCTATCAGGACTACGAAAAAAACAGTCCTTATGTATTCCCCCTCATCAGGTCGACCCGCCCCGACAAGAGCTATTCGCAATACCGAACCGCACTGGGCTATTACAACCGGAAACTGAAAAGGTTAGGAGAAATGATAGGACTGGATACCCCTTTGACCTCTTACACTTCGCGGCACGCATGGGCCACGGCAGCGCGCAACCATAACATACCGCTGTCAATCATCAGTGCAGGCATGGGACATGCCTCCGAAAAAACAACCCGGATATACTTAGACTCTTTGGAAAGTTCCGTTATCGACCGCGCCAATCGGGATATTATAGAAGCGTTGAATGAAAAAAACTTGAAGTTTGAAGAAGATAAGGATTGTGGTCTCTCTGACTAAGAGAGACCACAAGTAGCAGGCAAATGTATAAACAAGCATCGGAATATGCAAATATTAACAAGAAAAAAAATATCAGACACATCCTTATTTTCATCTTAATAAATAGGAAATCAGGAGATTATAATCATATAAAATTATCAAGACTGCCAATTATTTAAATTTCCAACAAAATTATATATTTCCATAAACTATTACACAATTTTCCGGATATAGGCACAGGTTTTTCTTATTTAACAATCGTTTAATATTTAATAAACTGATAATCTGAATATTAAAGGATTGTGGTCTCTCTTAGTCAGAGAGACCACAGAAGTTAAAAGATGTATATAGGAAACAGCCCACGTAACTCGCTTAATATCAATGTACTGCATCGAGGTTAAGGTCCCCGGAGTATGTCCGCATATGAGCAAACCACCAATTTCTTCACTATCTAAAATGCACAATAAAGAGGAAAATATAGGTAAAGAAACCTGCGTTTGGTATGCCATGTACGCTTACAAAAGAGAAATGCTCG
>JAUUPT010000084.1 GCA_030843315.1 Bacteroidaceae bacterium
GGCAGTAACGTCTTACCACATTCACGGAAATGGCGGATAGCAAACTCTGTATATTTCTCCCGCGGAATAGGCGGAAGATTCATGATAGTGACACTTTGATAGAAAGGACGCGAGGGTGAAGTAAAGATACTCCCCATCAAATGACGTTGCGACCCGGAAAAGACAAAACGGGCATTACTGCAATATTGCACATAAGTACGCAGTGTGGCTTCAATCGTATCTTCGGGATACTTCCCTATCTGCTGAAACTCATCAATAGCTATCAGGCACGGACGATCTGCCTGCTGAAGATAGTGAAATATTTCATCAAGAGAGGCTGCCGGATTATTAATATCTCCCAAACTGATATTCCACGTGGGAGTTCCGCCGATATCATACGTAATGCCTGCCTGCAAAGAAGTGACAGCATTGACAAAGATCTCCCACACTTTGCGTCCCCGGGGCTTCAGTGCATCAAGTATAGTCTTACCCAGTTTATTCACCAAGTCGCGCAGGGAACGGGTAGCATAGATATCAACAATAAATGTATAGTAATGCTCTGCCACTTCAGGCTGCGAAAAACAGTGGCGTATCAAATCCGTTTTTCCGTAGCGACGGGGAGAAATTAAAGCTATGTTATTTCCGTTGAGCAACAAAGTAGTGATATCTTCCGTTTCCACCTCGCGGTCACAGAAATACTTGGGAGAAACATAACCGTTAGTAACAAATGGGTTTTGCATAAATAATATCCTCTAATGGTTCGATTTCACAAAGATAGGAATAAAGAAAGTGATTGCCAAATAATGATTGCCATAAAATGGCAATCATTATTTGGCAATCATATATTGCTCCGCGCACTGATACCCCTCTTCATAGAATTCCGTCAGTTTCTGTGTATCACGCTCGATACGGTCTACCGTTACGGGCTTCTGCGGACGGATAACAATAATTTCGCCGGCATCTTCCAGGCGTTCTACCAGTTCCAGTTGCTCGTTATAAGCACGGCAACGTTGGCTCAGTGCTTCACGCACCTTGGGGTATTTACGATAAAAGATGGAAGGTATTTTAATATCTTTGGCTTCTTTACGGTAACCGCGATTGCGGGTCAGTACCACAACATTGCGGGTAAATCCATCCTGACGGGCACGCATCACAGGAATGCTGTCCACAATGCCACCGTCCAACATGGGAACGCCATCTACGTAAGCAATGGGGCAGACAAAGGGCAGACTACTCGACGCACGCACAATGTCGATGACGCGTTCCTTCTTCTTCTTTTCCTCAAAATAGTTCGCCTCGCCTGTTTCGCAGTTCGTAGTCACCATGACAAAACGCTCGGGACTGCGAAAATAAGCTTCATAATCATAAGGAAGAATATGTTCGGGAAAGTCCTGGAACAGCAAGTCGAAGTCCAGGATATTACGCTTCTTCAAGAGATGTTTCAGTCCAATATAATTGTACTTTTCCAGTAGGTCTATATTACTGTATTTGGCGCGTCCACGCTGCCCTGACATATACGAAAGCCCATTGCATGCTCCCGCACTGACACCTATCGTATAAGGAAATCGGATGCCCCGGTCCATAAAACTATCGAGCACGCCGCAAGTGAAGACACCACGCATGCCACCTCCTTCTAAAACAAGGCCCGTATGGCCATCGATATACACATTATTTTTCATAAGTAACACAATTAACGCTCCAAAGATAGCTTTTGTTTACGATATTCTACTTATATTTGCGGTTGCAACTATAAATTAATAACATTTTAATAATAATGAGAAAGTTACTACTACTTGCAGCATTGGGTATGTTGAGCCTGAACACGATGGCACAAGACACCCCGAAAGAAGAGGGCTTCGTTTTTACTACTGTAAAAGAAAACCCCATTACCTCCGTAAAAAACCAGAACCGCTCTTCCACGTGCTGGAGCTTCTCAAGCATCGGCTTCCTGGAAAGTGAGTTACTGCGTATGGGCAAAGGTGAATATGACCTTTCCGAAATGTTTGTTGTTCACCACACGATGGTAGACCGTGCACAGAACTATGTACGCTATCACGGTGACAATTCTTTCGCTCCCGGCGGAAGTTTCTACGATGTGATGTACTGCCTCCGCAACTACGGAATGGTGCCACAGGAAGCTATGCCGGGCATCATGTATGGTGACACGTTGCCGGTACACAATGAACTGGATGCCGTAGCCGGTGCTTATGTAAACGCCATAGCCAAAGGCAGACTGACCAAGTTGAGTCCGGTATGGAAAAAAGGACTGTGTGCCATCTATGACACATACCTCGGCAAGTGTCCTGAAAAGTTCACTTATAAAGGTAAAGAATATACTCCGAAAAGCTTCGGCGAATCTCTCGGCATCAATCCGGACGATTACGTATCGCTGACTTCTTTCACTCACCACCCGTTCTATACTCAGATGAATATCGAAATCCAGGATAACTGGCGCAATGGTCTTTCATGGAATCTGCCGCTGACAGAGTTTATGTCAGTCATCGAGAATGCTGTGAACAACGGTTACACCGTAGCTTGGGGCAGTGATGTAAGCGAAGACGGATTTACACGTGATGGTATTGCTGTAATGCCCGACGCAGCACGCGGTGCAGAACTTACCGGTTCTGACATGGCACGCTGGACCGGTATGACAGCCGTAGATAAGCGCAAAGAGCTGACTTCACGTCCGATGCCCGAAATCACCGTAACACAGGAAATGCGCCAGGAAGCATTCGACAACTGGCAAACTACTGATGATCACGGTATGTTGATCTATGGTATCGCTAAAGACCAGAACGGCAAGCAATATTATATGGTAAAGAACTCTTGGGGAACAAACAACCGGTACAAAGGTACTTGGTATGCTTCCAAACCGTTCGTTGCTTACAAGACCATCAACGTCCTGGTACACAAGAATGCTATTCCTAAAGCTATATTGAACAAGCTGGGAATGAAATAAACGGTGATTGTGATGAAGCTATATTAAAAGATTGATTAGCACATCATTCAATCATTCAGAACAAAATGAAAAATCTCCTCTCCTTATACAAAGAGAGGAGATTTTTCATTTTGCTATTAGCAAATTCATTGCTTTCTCCCTTGATGATATCCTTCCTCTTTTTGCTCAAATTCCTCCAACTTGTGCATTTTTCGCTCCATTTACTTGTCAAACCCAACACTTTCCGTAAATTTGCAGGCTGATAAAGAGTTAACCGGACAATTTCAGTAGCAGGATTCTACTACTCCTATTCCCGGCACTGACGTACAGAATACTAATACTAATAATTAATAGCATGAGTTTGAAAATTGTTGTATTGGCAAAACAAGTACCCGACACACGCAACGTTGGGAAAGATGCCATGAAAGCCGACGGAACTATTAACCGCGCGGCACTCCCTGCCATCTTCAACCCCGAAGACCTGAATGCTCTTGAGCAAGCTCTCCGGTTGAAAGATGAACATCCGGGCTCCACCGTAACCATTCTGACTATGGGACCGGGACGTGCAGCCGAAATCATTCGTGAAGGACTCTACCGTGGTGCCGACAACGGCTATCTGCTGACCGACCGCGCATTTGCCGGTGCAGATACCCTTGCCACTTCGTATGCCCTTGCCACCGCCATCCGCAAAATCGGTGATTACGACGTTATCATCGGCGGACGCCAGGCCATCGACGGGGATACCGCACAAGTAGGTCCGCAGATTGCCGAAAAACTGGGATTGACGCAGGTGACGTATGCCGAAGAGATTCTGAACGTAGATAAAACTGCTCGGAAAATCACCGTGAAACGTCATATCGACGGCGGTGTAGAAACCGTAGAGGCTCCCCTGCCCATCGTCATCACCGTAAACGGAAGCGCAGCCCCCTGTCGTCCGCGCAACGCCAAACTGGTGCAGAAGTACAAACGTGCCCTCGGCGCTCAGGAGAAAGCAGCCATCGCCAAAGAAGGTGAGATGCTGGCTTACGCCGACCTTTATGAGAAATATCCCTATCTGAACATCACTGAATGGAGCGTGGCCGACGTCAACGGTGACCTCGCACAATGCGGTCTGAGCGGTTCGCCCACCAAGGTGAAGACCATTCAGAACATCTCCTTCCAAGCCAAAGAAAGCAAGACGCTGACAGGCAGCGACAAGGATGTAGAAGATTTGATTGTTGAACTGTTAGCTAACCATACGATAGGATAAGATTATGAATAATGTATTTGTATATTTAGAGATAGAAGGCACCACAGTTGCCGACGTCAGTCTCGAACTCTTGACCAAAGGTCGTAAATTGGCTAATCAGTTGGGCTGCCAGCTGGAAGCTGTTGCTGCCGGTAGCAATCTGGCAGGCATTGAAAAACAAGTATTGCCCTTCGGCGTAGACAAACTCCATGTGTTCGACGCTCCGGGCTTGTTCCCCTATACTTCCCTTCCCCACTCTTCTGTTCTCATCAACCTGTTCAAGGAAGAGAAACCGCAAATCTGCCTGATGGGCGCCACCGTTATCGGCCGCGACCTCGGCCCGCGTGTTTCTTCGGCACTGACCAGTGGCTTGACGGCCGACTGTACTTCCCTTGAAATAGGCGAGCACGAAGACAAGAAAGAAGGTAAGACGTACGAGAATCTGTTGTATCAGATACGTCCGGCATTCGGCGGTAACATCGTTGCCACGATTGTAAACCCCGAGCATCGCCCGCAAATGGCAACCGTGCGCGAGGGTGTGATGAAGAAAGAAATCCTCGATGCCAACTATAAAGGTGAAGTCATCAACCATGACGTTGCCAAGTACGTGCCCGAGACGGACTACGTAGTAAAAGTCATCGACCGCCACGTAGAGAAAGCCAAGCACAATCTGAAAGGCGCTCCTATCGTCATTTCCGGTGGTTACGGCATGGGCAGTCGCGAGAACTTCAATATGCTGTTCGAGCTCGCCAAGGAACTCCACGCCGAAGTAGGTGCCAGCCGTGCCGCCGTCGATGCAGGCTATGCCGACCACGACCGTCAGATTGGTCAGACAGGTGTAACGGTTCGCCCCAAACTGTACATCGCTTGCGGTATCTCAGGACAAATCCAGCACATCGCCGGTATGCAGGAAAGCGGTATCATCATCTCTATCAACAACGACGAGAATGCTCCTATCAACACCATTGCCGACTACGTCATCAATGGCACGGTAGAAGAGGTTATCCCGAAGATGATTAAGTATTACAAACAGAACAGTAAATAACAATAAAGGTAATCATGAAAGGACTGATCCTTATACTTGTTCTTTTTTCAGGTATAGCTTCTGCTATTGCTCAAGAGAAGATTTGGTTAGACAAAGACTACAAATGGACTGCCGACTCAACTCAAGCAATCAGATATGCTTTTATTTCTCAAATAGACAAAAAGCATATAGAGGTAGAAGAATACACACTGAACGGGCAAAGGAAAGACGTTTGGCATTTCTCGGAATATAAAAGCGCGCCTCGCAAAAGGATAAGAGAAGGTATACATACAGTATTCTATACAAACGGCAAGGACAGTCTGACAGAGGTATACAAAAACAATCGCTTGGAAGGACAAGCCATGGTGCATTACCCTGATGGTACCCTACATTTTGCCCAAAGCTATAAAGATGGGAAACTTGACGGAAAGTTCCTGCAATATTATCCTGATGGAAAACTCCGTAGAGAAGAATATTATTCAGAGAACCAATGCAACAATGGAAAACTGTTTGATGAAAACGGAACCGAAATTGAGCATCAACCGTATTTCATTCCACCAGCATTTCCCGGCGGAATAGAAAACCTGATAAAGCTAGTGGCAAATGTAACCAAATATCCGGAAGATGCCTGGAAGAAGAAAGCAGAAGGAAGGGTTATCCTACAATTCTTTGTAAATGAAGAAGGCAAGATGACTTACCCGGAAGTGATTCAATCTGTGCGTTATGATATTGACAAGGAAGCTTTACGGGCTTTTAAGGATATCAGTGAAGTCTATCGGTGGTCACCAGGCTACAAAGACGGAAAAGCTATCAGCGTAAAATTTACTTTACCTCTATATTTTAGAATACCTAATTAAACAAAAAATTATGGCAAACTTTTATACCGAAGTTCCCGAATTGAAGTATCATCTGGACAACCCGATGATGGAACGTATCTGCGAACTGAAAGAACGCGGATACGAAGACAAAGACAAGTTTGACTATGCTCCGCAGGACTATGCGGATGCGATGGACTCTTATGATAAGGTGCTCGAAATCACCGGTGAGATTACCGGAGAGATTATTGCACCGAATGCAGAAGGTGTGGACGAAGAAGGTCCTCACTGTGCCGACGGTCGCGTGGAATATGCCAGCGGCACGAAGCAGAACCTCGATGCTATGGTGAAAGCCGGCTTGAACGGTATGACCATGCCGCGCCGCTTCGGTGGTCTGAACTTCCCGATCACTCCTTATACCATGTGCGCCGAAATCGTGGCTGCCGCTGATGCAGGCTTTGGCAACATCTGGTCTTTGCAGGACTGTATCGAGACGTTGTACGAGTTCGGCAACGAAGACCAGCACAGCCGTTTCATCCCCCGCATCTGCCAGGGCGAAACCATGTCCATGGACTTGACCGAGCCCGATGCCGGCTCCGACCTGCAAAGCGTGATGCTGAAAGCAACCTTCGACGAAGCCAACAACTGCTGGCGCCTGAACGGTGTGAAGCGTTTCATCACCAACGGTGATGCCGACCTGCACCTCGTACTGGCACGCTCGGAAGAAGGTACGAAGGATGGCCGCGGCCTCTCCATGTTCATCTACGACAAGCGCGAAGGTGGCGTAAACGTACGCCGCATCGAGAACAAATTGGGTATCCACGGTTCTCCTACCTGCGAACTTGTTTACAAGAATGCAAAAGCCGAACTTTGCGGTGACCGCAAACTCGGTCTGATAAAATACGTAATGGCTTTGATGAACGGTGCCCGTCTGGGAATTGCCGCTCAGTCGGTAGGTCTTTCGCAGGCTGCTTACAACGAAGGTCTGACTTATGCCAAAGACCGCAAGCAGTTCGGCAAGGCTATCATCGAATTCCCGGCAGTTTATGACATGCTGGCCATCATGAAAGCCAAACTGGATGCAGGCCGTGCCTTGTTATACCAAACTTCCCGCTACGTAGACGTCTACAAAGCATTGGATGACATCTCCCGCGAACGCAAACTGACTCCGGAAGAACGCCAGGAACAGAAGAAATATGCCAAGCTGGCAGACTCCTTCACTCCGCTGGCAAAGGGTATGAACTCCGAATATGCCAACCAGAATGCTTACGACAGCATCCAGATTCATGGCGGTTCCGGTTTCATGCTGGAATATGCTTGCCAACGCATCTATCGCGATGCACGTATCACTTCTATCTACGAAGGTACCACTCAGTTGCAGACTGTAGCCGCCATCCGTTACGTTACGAACGGCTCTTATGCTGCTACCCTGCGCGACTACGAAGCAATTCCGTGCAGCGCCGAAATGCAGTCGCTGATGGATCGCGTAAAGGAAATGACCAATAAATTCGAGGCTTGCACCAATGCGGTAAAAGAGGCTCAGAACCAAGAGTTGCTGGACTTCGTGGCCCGTCGTCTTTACGAGATGGCCGCCGTCTGCATCATGTCCCATCTCCTTATCCAGGATGGAACGAAAGCTCCCGAAATGTTTGCCAAATCAGCCGTAGTTTATCTGAACTATGCAGAAGCGGAAGTAGAAAAGCACTTCAACTTCATCCGCAAGTTCAAGGCAGACGAGTTGGAAAGCTATCGCAAGTAATTGATTTGCTACTATACAAGAAGAGGGTGCTCGATTCGTTCAAGCACCCTCTCGTTTTTAATTCACTTTGCTCTAATCAAAGATTCTCGAACAGCCTCAACCTGCTGCGCAAAGCATGTATCTCCCTCTGCATATCTTCAACCCGCTCCAGTAGATGATGGATAGCATCGATACCTTCCATATTGATGGATAAGTCGTAATACATACGGCTGTAACGCTCCACATCCGGCAGTTGGGAGAACAGCAGATAGCGTTCTCCATCCTCCGTCCGAATATCAATCAGACCACCTTCCTGCAACCTGTCTATGAACGACGGTTCTATATGACATTTGTTGCAATATTCACTTATTATGATTAATTCGTTCTGCATAGTGCTGATTCTTTTAGTTCATACTTTGAATTTTGCGGAACATCTCTTTCTGCTGCTCCGTCAGGTTCGTCGGCAACTTCACGGAATAAGTCACAATAAGGTCACCGAACTGTCCTTCCTTCTTATATACAGGAAATCCCTTGCCTTTCAGGCGTACTTTGGTTCCGTTCTGGGTTTCGGGTTTCACTTTCAGCTTCACCTGGCCGCCCAACGTATCTACCAACTGTTCGCCACCCAAGAGTGCCGTATAGAGGTCGATGGAAACATCCACATACAAATCATCGCCCAGACGCTTAAAGACGGGATCATCTCCGATGACAAAGGTTATGTACAAGTCTCCCGCAGGACCGCCGTTCACACCTTCGCCACCATAGCCTTTCAGTTTGATGACTTGCCCGTTCGCCACACCGGCAGGAATGGTGATGCGGACGTTCTTCCCGTTTACAGTCAATATCTGCTTATGGGTTTGCGCAGCATCACGAAGCGACAAACTCAAGTCCGCATGGAAATCCTGCCCGCGGAAACCGGCATTAGCACCGCCACCGCCGCGTGTACGGTGTCCGAACATCTGTTCAAAGAAGTCCGAGAAGCCTCCCGCATTACTGCCCGAGAACTCCTGTTCAAAACCGGAGCCACCGAAACCGCCACCAAATCCGCCGAAGCCTCCTGCCCCGGCTTGTTGCTGCGCCTGCTTCTGTGCCTCAAATTCATCGGCATGCTTCCAGTGCTCGCCATATTCATCATATTTCTTTCGTTTTTCAGGGTCACTCAGCACTTCGTTTGCCTCGTTGATAGCCTGAAACTTATCCTTGGCAGTAGCGTCATTCGGGTTCAAGTCGGGATGATACTTGCGTGCCAGTTTACGGTACGCTTTTTTGATATCAGCCTGAGATGCCGCTTTGTCCACTCCAAGGACTTGATAGTAATCAATATAAGCCATAGTTCATTGTTTTTTGTCCTGAATATTATAAAAACAAATACTACGCCATTTTGTTTTCCCAAACATTAAAATGAGTAAACGATAATTAAAAAGAATCACATACAGATGCAAACAAATGATAAACAACTCTTTATTAATCCACATATCCTCCTTTTATGCTCGCATAATACTAAATAAATGTAAACGACGTATAATATCATCTAATTATTCATCCCAAATCATCTTCAACTTGATAGAAACTGCTTTATTTGTAGTGAATAAAACTGTTATTTATATAACAAATACCAACCCCCAAATCAAGAAGTCCCTTTATGAAGAACAACTATTGGCTACTAACGGTACTATTAGCTCTCATTGCCTTGCCGGGCAAAGCGGACGAGTGGATTAGAATCAATCAACTCGGCTACTTGCCGCAATCCATTAAAGTGGCCGTATTCATGAGCGAAGAAGGGACGAATGTAGAAGACTATACATTGGTGGACGCCTTCACCGGAAAAGAAGTGCGCACTTTCAAGGCAGCCAAGGCCACCGGCAAGATAGGGGGAATGAAAACGACCTATCGATTGGACTTCAGCGACTTTACGGAAACGGGTACTTACTATCTGAAAGCTGGAAAAACCGTCTCTCCCCGTTTCCCCATCAATGCACATGTTTATAACGGTACGGCAGACTTTCTGCTGAACTATATGCGCCAGCAACGTTGCGGTTACAATCCGTTCCTGAAGGACAGTTGCCACGTGCACGACGGCTATATCGTATACCATCCCACCAAAACCGGACAACACATCGACGTGCGCGGCGGTTGGCACGATGCAACAGATTATCTGCAATATACTACCACTTCCGCCAATGCCATCTATCAGATGATGTTTGCCTATCAGGAGAACCCGGAGTCCTTCGGCGATGCGTATGACGCTGCCGGACATCCCGGTGCCAACGGTATTCCCGACATTGTAGACGAAATAAAATGGGGATTGGATTGGCTGAACCGCATGAATCCCGCTCCGGGAGAACTGTACAACCAGATTGCCGATGACCGCGACCATGCCGGCATGCGCCTCCCCAATAAAGATGAAGTGGACTATGGCTACGGTCCGGGCAAGGGACGCCCCGTTTACTTCTGTAGCGGCGAACCGCAAGTACGCGGACAGTTCAAGAATGCAACGACCGGCGTGGCAAGTACAGCCGGCAAGTTCGCTTCATGCTTTGCCCTGGGCGCCAAGATACTGAAAGACTTCTACCCGGAATTTGCTGCTGAGATTGAAGCAAAAGCAGATGCCGCCTATCAAGAAGGCGTGAAGAAACCAGGGGCATGCCAGACCGCCTCTGTCCTGTCTCCCTATATTTACGAAGAAGACAACTGGGTAGACGATATGGAACTGGGGGCTATGGAGCTGTACAAAGCAACCGGCGACAGCAAATACCTGAATCAAGCCCTGGAATACGGACGCCGCGAACCGGTGACTCCCTGGATGGGAGCCGACAGTGCACGCCATTACCAATGGTATCCGTTCATGAACATGGGGCATTACCATCTGACCCAGGTAGACGACCGCCGCATCAGCAAAGAATTTATCCGCAATATGCGTGCGGGCATCGTGCGCACCTACGAGAAAGCAGTGGAAAGTCCCTTCCTGCACGGCATTCCTTACATCTGGTGTTCCAACAACCTGACCACCGCCATGCTGACCCAATGCCGCCTGTATCGTGAAGCGACCGGCGACAATACTTATGCAGAGATGGAGACCGCCCTACTCGACTGGCTGTTCGGCTGCAACCCCTGGGGAACCAGCATGGTTGTGGAACTTCCACTCTACGGTGACTATCCCTCACAGCCCCACTCCTCGCTGCTGAATGCAGGCGTGGGCAACACCACCGGCGGACTGGTGGACGGCCCCGTTTACCGCACTATCTTCGAGAGCCTGCGCGGTGTAAACATGACAGGTATTCCCGGCATCCCCGGACAAGATTACGAACGTTTCCAACCGGACCAGATGGTCTATCATGATGCCATCCACGACTATTCTACCAACGAGCCTACCATGGACGGCACCGCCTGCCTCACCTACTACCTCTCTGCCATGCAGAAGGAAGGAATGAAGCAAGCCAACATCCGGGACGACAAGAACGTATACGTCAATGGCGGCATCATCCGTACCGACCCGTCGAAGAAACAAATCACACTGGTGTTCACTGCCGCCGACAAAGCAGACGGCGCCGACGCCATCATCAGTACGCTGAAGAAACACGGCATCAAAGGCGGATTCTTCTTCACCGGCGAATTCTACGAACTCTACCCCGAGGTAGTGAAACGCCTGCTAGACGAAGGACACTATGTAGGCAGCCACAGCTACGGACATCTGCTATACATGCCCTGGGAGAACCGCGACTCGCTATTAGTGACCCGCGAAGAGTTTGAGCAAGATATGCTGAAGAGTTACGAAACACTGCGCAAGGCCGGTATCGAATACAAGGATGCACCGGTCTACATTCCTCCTTACGAATATTACAACAAAGAGATAGCCGCCTGGGCAAAGAGTATGGGCATTCAAGTCATCAACTATACGCCCGGCACCATGAGCAATGCAGATTACACCACCCCGGATATGGGGAAGAAATACCGTAGCAGCCAGTTCATCTACGACCGGATAATGGAAGTGGAAAAGAAAGACGGGCTGAACGGACATCTGATGTTGATACACTTTGGAACGGACGACCTTCGTACGGATAAGTTCTACAACGGATATCTGGACAAGATGATTAAGACGCTGAAACGGAAAGGATACACATTCGTACCGGTCCGCGAGGCAGTTGGTATATAGCTTACTCTGACAAAGACTTTATAAAAAGGTTAGTTAAAAAGGTTATCATGCAAGGTATTTAAGGTAAATATTCAATCGGTTTGTTTTCAGTAAACACTCCCCTCACCCCCAAGAGGGGAATGTTTCAAAGAAGCTCCCTGCCTGTGAAGGTCCGGAGCTTTTACTTTTATAGCAGCTTCTTCACCGATTGCAGCAGTTCTTCGATATCCTTCTCCGTAGTATCGAAGGAAGTCACAAAGCGAATCTCATCAATCGCTTCATCCCAGAAATAGAAGAAGTAACTCTTCAGGAGTTCATCAATCACCGGGCGGGGCATCGTGAGGAAAAGCTGGTTACTTTCCATCTTCTGCGTAAAGCGTACACCGGGCAGGTCTTTCAAACCGTCGTAGAGTATCTTCGCCATGCGGTTGGCATGGGTGGCATTCTTCAACCAAAGGTCGTCCGTCAGGTAGGCGGTGAACTGGCAAGACAGATAACGCAACTTGGAGGCAAGTTGTGCCGACTGCTTACGCACGAAATAGGCTTCCTGTTTCAGTGCCGGATTGAAGACAATAACACTCTCGCCCAGCATCAATCCGTTCTTTGTTCCACCGAAGCTGAGGACGTCAATCCCACAATCCACCGTCAGTTCTTTAAAGCTGAGGTTCAGGGCAGCACAGGCATTGGCCAGGCGGGCGCCGTCCATATGGACATACATACCGTGCTGATGCGCCAGCTCGGTAAGCGCCCGAAGTTCGTCCGGCTTATAGATAGTGCCTAACTCGGAACACTGAGAGATGTAAATGGCACCGGGTTGGGAATGGTGCTGTTCGCCGAAGTGGCACAGATAAGGACGTATCAAGTCGGGCGTCAACTTGCCGTCGGTAGTGGCAACGGGACGTATCTGACAACCTGTCATGCGAGCGGGTGAGCCACATTCATCCACATAGATGTGTGCCGTCTCTGCACAAATAATCGAGTTATAGGAGCGTGTACAAAGTTGCAAAGCCACCGCATTGCTGCCCGTTCCGTTGAATACGAACAACGGTTCGCAATCGGGAGTAAACGCTTCCCGGATTTTATTCACTGCTTCTTCTGTCCAAGGATCATCTCCATAGCCTACGGCATGGTCCTGATTTGCCCGGTTCAGTGCTTCCATTACCAAAGGATGCACACCGGAATTATTGTCTGATGCAAAGCTTCTCATAGCTATATTATTTTGTTTATTTGAAAAGAATGTGCAAAGGAAAGAATATTCTGTAATATGAAGAAACAAAAAAGCACAGATTTCACAATCCGGCCAAAAACCTTTCCGTATTGTAGAATCTGTGCTCTTTAATCAGTTATTCAATCGGTTCTTTTATCCGATGTAAACGTTTACCCCCAATGAAACATAAAGTTCATCTTCTTCCTGGTAGATTTCAATCTTGTCCTCACGGGCAAGCCAGCCTAAGGCTGCTCCCAGTTCCTTGTCTTTCAGTCCGGACTTTCTTTTCAAAGTACCGTAGCTCCATCTGGCATAGTCGCTAAGCAACTGCCAAACTTTGCCTGCATTTAGTCCAATTTCGCTTTTGTCCATTTTCTCTTTTAATTAAATAGGTTAATAGTTTTTTGTTGATTAGGTTATCTTTACGGGGGTAAAGATATCAATTTTTATTTTAACAACGCTGAAAACGGACAAAATATACGAAAATTTATCCTTTTTGTAACAATATTGTAATAATACGCGGTTAAAAGAAACAAAAGAAGAGAGAAATAGAACAAAAAAGCCGCGGTGCCTTTCAAAAAGGCACCGCGGTTGCATTTATTTTATCGAAAAATCAAGGGAAAACGATGATAATATTACATCATTCCACCCATACCTCCCATTCCGGGAGCGCCCATCGGCATATCGGGTTTATCTTCCTTTTTCTCTACAATTACACATTCGGTAGTAAGGAACATACCGGCAATGGAAGCTGCATTTTCAAGAGCTACACGAGTCACCTTAGCAGGGTCTACTACGCCGGCAGCGTGCAAATTCTCGTAAACATCGGTACGGGCATTATAGCCGAAGTCACCTTTGCCTTCAAGTACTTTCTGTACCACAACGGCACCTTCTTTGCCTGCATTGGCAACGATCTGACGCAACGGCTCTTCGATGGCACGCTTGATGATGTCGACACCGGTAGTTTCGTCCAGGTTATCGCCTTTGAAACCGTTCAGAGAGTCGAGTGCACGGATGTAAGCCACACCACCACCGGGAACGATACCTTCTTCAATCGCAGCGCGGGTTGCACGCAAAGCGTCGTCCACACGGTCTTTCTTTTCCTTCATTTCCACTTCGGAAGCAGCACCTACATAGAGAACAGCTACACCACCCGACAATTTCGCCAGACGTTCTTGCAGTTTCTCCTTGTCATAGTCTGACTTGGTAGCGGCAATCTGAGCCTTGATTTGTTCGCAACGTTCCTTGATACCGTCTTTATCGCCGGCACCGTTCACGATGGTTGTATTGTCCTTAGAAACAGTCACTTTGTCGGCAGTACCCAGCATTTCGATGGTAGCCTGTTCCAGTTTCAAACCTCTTTCTTCGCTGATAACCACACCACCGGTCAGGATAGCGATGTCTTCCAACATCTCCTTACGACGGTCGCCGAAGCCCGGAGCCTTCACAGCACAGATTTTCAACTGAGAACGCAGACGGTTTACAACCAAGGTAGTCAGCGCTTCGCTGTCAACGTCTTCGGCAATTACCAACAGAGGACGGCCGGTCTGTACAGCAGGTTCAAGGATAGGCAGGAAGTCTTTCAGATTGGAGATCTTATTATCGTAAATCA
>JAUUPT010000085.1 GCA_030843315.1 Bacteroidaceae bacterium
AAAACACGGCGGCAAATTAAAAAGTAATCACTTTACTTTTTTAATTTGCCGCCGTGCTTTTTAAGGATTACACCAGTTCGTCCGACGTATATCCTTGCGGCAACTCACGGCAGTTATAGCCCGAAGCCATAATTTCGCCATAAGCACCGGCCGAGCGAAGAGCAATGAGATCGCCACGCTTCACTTCATTCAAATCGATTGCTTTTCCAAATACATCGGAAGATTCGCAGATAGGCCCTACTACATCGTAAGTCTGGGCCGGAGCGTCCGAAGTGATATTCTCAATCTTATGGTATGCCTGATAGAGAGCGGGACGAATCAAATCCGTCATACCGGCATCCAGGATGGCAAACTGCTTATTGGCGCCTTGCTTCACGTAGAGCACTTGCGAAATCAACGAGCCGCACTGCCCTACCACGGAACGTCCCAACTCGAAGTGGAGCGTCTGATAAGAACGCAGCTTCAAATGATCGGCATACGTTGCAAAGTATTTCTGAAAATCGGGTATCGCCTGGCGGTTGGGATGGCTGTAATCAATGCCCAAACCTCCACCTACGTTGATATGCTCGATGCGGATCTGACGTGCTTCCAGCTTATCTTGCAATTCGTTGACACGATTGCACAAAGCCACAAAATCGCCCATATCCAATATCTGGGAACCGATATGGAAATGCAGCCCGATAAACTTCACATTCTTCATGCCTTGCGCAATGTCGATGACATGATCCATATCTTGCAGGCTGATGCCGAATTTGTTTTCGGCCAATCCGGTAGTGATATTGGCATGGGTATGAGCACCTACGTTGGGATTGATACGGAAAGCGACATTAGCAACCTTGCCTTTTGCAGCAGCCAGTTCGTTGATTATCTCCAATTCGGGAACAGACTCCACATTGAAGCTGAAGATATCATAGTCCAAACCCAGATTGATTTCCCAATCAGCCTTGCCTACTCCTGCAAATACCACTTTACCGGCAGGGAAACCGGCCTTGATGGCCGCACGGATTTCACCACCGCTTACACAGTCGGCGCCAAGGCCACTCTCACGAATAATGGTAAGCACCTTAGGATTGGCATTTGCCTTTACAGCATAATGCACCGAATAGTTATCATACTTAGCCGCTTCCGTACGGATGCAAGCAAGTGTATCGCGCAGCACCTTCGTATCGTAATAATAGAAGGGTGTACGCAATTCACGGAATTTATTCACAGGAAATGTTCCTTTCATAATCTTAAAACTTTGTTTTGCAAAAAAGAACGCAAATCACGCGAATTACCCAAAAGCCCTTGTCAGAGTTTTGCGTAATTTGTGTAATTTGCGTTCCATTCTAAATTGTATATCTCTGTACTTGTTTATTGCTCGTTGAACAGCGCATCGCTCAGCGATTGTAACGCCACCTTCTTGTCGCACTCGCGAATGAGAAAAGAAATATTATAGTTACTACCACCGAATGAGATCATACGAACCGGGATATCACGCATAGCATCCAGCGCCTTGGCCTCAAAGCCTACGTTCTCCCATTCCAGGTCGCCCACCACACAGATGATACACATGTCTTTGTCTACCGTCACTGTACCGTACTTCTTCAAGTCATCCAAGATTTCATTCAGATGCTTGGTGTTATCAATAGAAACAGACACACCGACCTCAGAAGTACAAATCATGTCAATAGAAGTCTGGTAGCTTTCGAAGATTTCAAATACCTTGCGCAAGAAACCGTGTGCAAGCAACATGCGACTCGACTTAATCTTGATAGCTGTAATATTATCTTTAGCAGCCACGGCCTTAATCTTGCCCTTCTCCGTATCATTGGAAATCAATGTGCCCGGAGCAGTGGGGTCCATCGTGTTGAGCAGACGCACCGGGATGTTGGCATATTTAGCAGGTTGGATGCAAGTAGGATGCAGAATTTTGGCACCGAAGTAAGCCAACTCGGCAGCCTCTTCGAAATGAAGTTGGCGCACCGGTGCAGTTTTGTCTACAATGCGCGGGTCGTTGTTGTGCATACCGTCGATGTCCGTCCATATCTGGATTTCGGAAGCATTGATAGCTGCACCGACCAATGAAGCGGTGTAGTCGCTGCCACCACGTTGCAGGTTGTCGATCTCGCCGTAAGCATTGCGACAGATATAGCCCTGAGTGATGTAGATTTCAGCATCGGGATGCAGCTCCAACTGCACATGAAGTTTATCCTTGATATATACAGGATCGGGTTCGGCATTCTTGTCCGTGCGCATATATTCCAAAGCCGGGAGCAGAACAGACTTCACACCACACTCCTGCAAGTAGTAGTTCATCATGGCGGTAGATATCAATTCGCCTTGAGCCAACACTACCTTCTCTTCAAACAAGGTGAAGAGGTCTTTGGTATAAGAACGGATATAGTCAAAATGAGATTTGATAAGCTCCAGACCTTTCTGTTTATACTCCGGGGTAGCATAGAGTTCATCAATGTGTTGGCGGTATTTACTCTCCAATCTATTGATAATCTCGTTGGCACCTTCCGGATTCTTCTTGTACAGATAGTCCGAAATCTCAACCAATGTGTTTGTGGTACCCGACATGGCAGAGAGAACCACAATCTTACGTTCACCATCGGTAATCAATTTGGCTACTTCCTTAATTCGTTGAGCCGAACCTACTGAAGTACCTCCAAACTTTAAAACTTTCATTTTCGTTCCTGTATTAATTAGTTTATAGTTACAAGCTATGAGCTACAAGCCGCAAGCTATTATTTTTCAATTCTCAATTTCAATTTTCAATTCCTACAGCGTATTCTGCTGTAACATCCGTCATCCGGTGGTCTGTACAACGATAGACTTTGCCCGGAAACTCGCGCAGCAACTGCAAGTTGTGTGTGGTCATCACTACCAGGGAACCGGCTTCGCTGATGCTATGCAAAAGCTCCGTGATGGCACGTCCGGTTTCCGAGTCAAGGTTTCCGGTCGGTTCATCGGCAAGGATGATCTCCGGAGAATTGAGCACGGCACGGGCAATAACAATACGCTGCTGCTCGCCACCCGACAGTTCGTTAGGCAGTTTATAGCCTTTATTACTCATACCCACCAACTTCAGCACCTCTTCAATGCGGTCTTTAATCTCACCCTTGTTCTTCCAGCCGGTGGCACGGAGAACGAATTGCAGATTGTCGTACACCGTACGGTCTGTAAGCAACTGGAAGTCCTGAAACACAATGCCCAGCTTGCGACGCAATTGCGGAATATGTTTGCGCCTGATATGGAGCATATCAAAGCCCAAGACTTCGGCTTCGCCCGATACAACGTCCAGTTCGCCATAGAAAGTCTTGAGCAAGCTCGTCTTACCGGAGCCTACCTTACCAATCAGATATACGAACTCTCCTTTGTGAAGTTCCAGATTCACATCGCTCAGTACGCACAACTCTTGTTGGTGTATTTCTACGTTTTTATATTGTATCAGCGCTTCGCTCATTAGCTTAGTGTTTCTTCCAGTTTGCACTGTGGCGTTCCTCCAACTCACGGGCAAGATCTTCAATACGATAGCCCTTGGAAGTAAGCAGCACAATAAGATGATACAGCATATCGGCACCCTCGTAAATCAAACGTTCGTCTGTTCCGTTGCAGGCTTCGATAACAGTTTCCACAGCTTCTTCACCCACTTTTTGTGCCATCTTGTTGACACCGGATTGGAATAAGCTGGTGGTATAAGAACCTTCCGGCATTTCTTCATAACGCTTGCAGATGAAGTCCTGAAGAAGTTTCAGGAACATAACGGGCTGTTCGTTCTTCTCACCCCAGCAAGTATCCGCACCGGTATGGCAAACAGGACCTACGGGATGTACCTGGATAAGCAGGGTATCCTGATCGCAATCTTCCTTGATGGAAACCACATTCAGAAAGTTGCCACTCTCCTCTCCCTTCGTCCAAAGACGGTTCTTGGTGCGACTAAAAAAAGTAACTTTTCCGGTTTCTACCGTTTTGTCATAGGCTTCCTTGTTCATAAAGCCCAGCATCAGCACCTTAGCAGTGTCTGCATCTTGTATAATTGCCGGAACGAGTCCGTTCATCTTGTCAAAATCCAAAGTCATCTTTTTAAGTTATAAGTTATGAGTTATATGTTATCTTCTCATCTCTATTCCCTGGGCGCAAAGATACGATTTTAATTCGGGAATTTTGATTTCTCCGAAATGAAAAACACTGGCTGCCAAAGCAGCATCTGCTTTTCCTTGTAAAAACACGTCGCGGAAATGCTCTTTGATACCGGCTCCACCCGATGCAATGATAGGGATGGAAAGCCCGTCGGCAAGGGTGGCAAGGGCTTCGTTGGCATAACCGGTCTTTACACCGTCATGATTCATACTGGTAAACAGTACTTCACCGGCTCCGCGCTCCTGCGCCTCTTTAGTCCACGAAAACAGTTCCTTGTCCGTTTCTACCCGACCACCATTCAGATAGCACCACCATCCTTTTTCCGTCTGCTTGGCATCCACTGCCAATACACAAACCTGGGAACCGAAATTCTTTGCAATCTCGTCTATCAGTTCAGGGCGGCGAATCGCAGAAGAATTGATGGAAATCTTATCGGCACCGGCATTCAGTAATCTGTCCACATCGCTCAGTTCATTGATGCCTCCACCTACGGTAAACGGAATGCTGATATTTGCTGCAATGCGTTTCACCAATTCGGTAAAAGTCTTTCGGCCTTCAAAACTGGCGGTAATATCCAGAAACACCAATTCGTCAGCTCCCTGCGTGCTATAAGCACGTGCCAACTCTACGGGATCGCCTGCCTGACGCAGGTTCACAAAATTGGTTCCTTTTACGGTCTGCCCGTCTTTGATGTCGAGGCAGGGGATGATTCTTTTTGCTAACACGGTTATTCAGTTATTAGTGTATCTATCACTATACAAAGTTCTCTAATTCCTTAAAAGTTATCCGCCCTTCGTACAACGCCTTACCAAAAATAACGGCAGGTACACCGGCTGCGTCCAGCATGCGGATATCATCGGCACAACTCACACCGCCACTGGCTATCAGATAAAGATCCGGGTATTGTTCCAATATTTCCTTATACAACTCGGTCGATGGCCCTTGTAACATTCCGTCGCAACTGATATCGGTACAGATAACCTTGCGGATGCCTTTTTCAACATAACCCTTCAAGAAGGGGAACAGTTCACAGGTACTTTCGTCTTTCCAGCCATTAACAGCTATCTTGCGGTCTTTTACATCAGCCCCAAGGATAATCTTTTCCGAGCCATATGTCTGGAGCCAATGATGAAACAGTTCCGGGTTCTTCACGGCAATGCTGCCACCGGTCACCATCTGCGCACCGTTTTCAAAGGCTATCACCAAATCTTCGTCACTTTTCACTCCGCCGCCAAAGTCTACAATCAGAGAAGTATGCGCAGTTATCTGTTCCAACGTGCGATAATTTACCACATGATGTGAAGCAGCGCCGTCGAGATCCACTACGTGAAGGCGGCGGATGCCGTGATCTTCCAATTCTTTGGCAACCTCTACCGGATTCTCGTTGTACACCTTCTTACTGTTATAATCACCCTGGGAAAGGCGCACACACTTTCCGTCGATGATGTCAATAGCGGGGATCAGTTCTATCATAATGTCAAAAAATTCTGTAAGATACGCTCGCCCACACCCCCGCTCTTTTCGGGATGAAACTGGGTAGCATAATAATTATCTTTATGCAGGGCTGCACTGAACGGAAGGATATAATCCGTCACCGCTGCCGTACAATCATTCAACGGAACGTAATAGCTATGCACAAAGTATACAAACTCGTCTTTCGTAAAGCCTTTAAAAAGGTCACTATTAGTTTGCGCAATGGTATTCCAACCCATGTGAGGCACCTTGTCCTCATGCTTTTGGGAGACAAAACGTTTTACGTCAGCATCAAAAATACCAAGGCAATCCGCATCCCCTTCTTCCGAATGCCGGCACATCAACTGCATACCCAGACAAATGCCCAGTACCGGTTGGCGTAATTCTTTTATCAGCTTATCCATGCCGTTGGCACGCAGAAAGTTCATCGTTGTGCCCGCCTCGCCTACACCGGGAAAAATGACTTTATCCGCCGCACGCAGCACAGCCTCATCCGCCGTAATCACCGCCTCTACGCCCAAGCGCTTCAACGCATAGTCCACCGAACGGATATTGCCTGCATTATATTTGATGACTGCTACCTTCATAGCTTTATTTAATTAAATATCACTGTTTTGTTTTTATATGCCAGCACCTTGCGTTCAATATGCTTCTGAACAGCACGGGAAAGGACAATCTTCTCCAAATCTTTCCCTTTGTTCACCAAGTCCTGCACGGTATCTTTATGTGTGATACGCACCACATCCTGTTCGATGATAGGGCCGGCATCCAATTCTGTGGTTACATAATGGCTGGTAGCACCAATTATCTTCACTCCGCGCTCAAATGCTGCATGATAGGGTTTGGCACCCACAAATGCAGGAAGGAAAGAATGATGGATATTGATAATCCGGTTAGGATAAGCATTGATTATTTGCTCGGAGATGACCTGCATATAGCGTGCCAACACGATGAAAGTAATCTTGTGCTTTGCCAGCAGTTCCATTTCCAGCTTCTCCTGCTCTTCCTTCGTTTCCTTAGTAATAGGGAAAAGATAGAAAGGAATGCCGAAACGCTCTGCTACATGTTGCAGGTCGGGATGATTGCTTATTATAAGAGGTATCTCCACATTCCACTCACCGGCAGTATAGCGTGCCAGCAAATCGAAAAGGCAATGCGACATCTTCGATACAAAAATAGCCATACGGGGTTTAGTATCGGAAAAGTAAAGACGGAAACTCATTTCGTACTTCTGTGCATACAAGGTTGCGAAATAATCTTGTATTTTCTCTTGGGGCACTAAAAAGTCTTTCAACTCCCATTCGATACGCATGAAAAAGATATTCTCCACATGGTCTACATACTGATCGAGGTAGATAATATTACCTTTGTTCACCGTTATAAAGTCTGTCACTTCTGCCAGGATGCCCGGTTTGTCGGGGCAATGAAGCAACAGTTTGGCTGTTTTCATCATCCTAAAAATTTCTTTATTTATCGTTTTCAAATAACAACATTCTCATTTTGAGTCCGCAAAAATAACGATTTATTGCAAAACAACGAAGTTTTCGAGCAGTAAGTTTAAAAGAAGCCTCAAAAAGTTTCGTTTTCTTCGGATAAGGTCTCCAAATCATTGATAAAATAGTACATAAGCATATTTCTAAATAGTTGTTAATTCCCAATGTTTTTCATTTTCTCAATCTTCTCAATATGAGGGTATAAAGCCAATACAGCCTGAAACATTCAAAAAAAACTTGATTATAGCTATTGCAGATATCAAAGAAATATCTACCTTTGCAACCGCAATCGAGAGAGATAGCTAAAAACAATGAAATATGGTGCGTTAGTTCAGTTGGTTAGAATACATGCCTGTCACGCATGGGGTCACGAGTTCGAGTCTCGTACGCACCGCAAAAGAAAGCCGTATCACAGATGTGATACGGCTTTTCTTTATATATGCTCTTCTACAAACAGAATTTTTGATAGGCTTCCGCCAGTTTCTTATCATAATTATTTTGAGCATAAGCAGGACCGTTATAACGTCTCGCAAATTCCGCCCAGTTTTTGGCTTGTAATGCGGGAAGCATTCCTGCTTGTTTGATGAAACGAGCAGAAAGTACCAGTTGATTGAGTTCGCTTTCGCACATGGCACTGACAAAACTTGCCACACTGTTTTCACCGCAGGAAGCATAATTAAATCCCATAATCTGAAACATCCCCCAACTGGCGGAAGCATCTGCTGCTTCACGATTTATCTTACGTGCCTGCTCCAAACGGTCGTACTCACCCATACCTCCTTTATAATGTCCTTTCTCCCACTTGGGGTAAAGGATATTTTCATTGCCTGCCAAATGATTTTCGGGATTGATACCTCTTTTTTTCAGCTGGCTCCAAAAGACATGCCCCTCAAAAAGAATAGCAGGCTTTCCCGGAGCAAAGAAACCACCTTTACCACCGGTTTCCACCTTCTGCACCGCTTTTAACGCAGCCGGTTCGCAGTCCAATAATCGAGCAACAAGGACATAATCCATGTCGGTAAGTTGTCCGTCTGCCTTATGACCAGCCAGCAACAGCGCCTCCCAACTACGATATCCCACAATACCATCAGCATCCAAATGGTGCTTCTTTTGAAAATCGATAACAGCATCTCTCATTCCCAACGTGAATAGTCGACCTTCTGCTACCAGATAACCGTCCTTCACTAATGCTTGTTGCAAAAGAACGGTCTCCTCTCCTTCATGACCCATTTTAATTGTTTTCATCTGTCAAATCATTTTTAATGTTTAATTTCAAATCTAATTTCACTTAGCCTTGGCTGTAACCCGCATATTTCTACTTTCAGCACAGCAATGACTGCCTTGTTGCGACAGGTTACCCTATCCGTGAAAGTAAGGAACTCGCTCCCACCGGGAAAAGCGGCAGTACAGTCCAGATGTCCGCCTACTTGGCGGTAAGTCAACAGGCGTTGGTCGCACAGGCGGAGAAAAAACAGGAAAGACTCTACAAAATTGTCCACATACACAATCCGTATCTCAGGATGGCGCCCGAAAGGTTTACCTATTGGCTTCCCACCTTTGAACAGAAAACATTGTGCCTGCTTCACACAGTGGTCCGAGTCTTGGCGAATGGTCTCCGGCACAATTTCCCGCTTTTCTTTTTTGAACGACAGGCGAACTTTCTCCGCCAGCCGTCCAAAGAAATTTAGTTTCATACACTCCCTCCTTTCAACCGTTGAACTTACTCTTCTGCTCCAAATTCTGTTGTGCGTCCTGTACCTTACGCAGCGCATCGAATGCCGGCTTTGACTTCATTCGGTCAATAGAAAGGCGCAAGTGGCACGACGGGCACAACAAGGAGCTCGAAGTGAGCAGTTCAAAGATAGATGTCTCAATAAATGCGCCACACTGCGGACACTTCATCCCGGCTTTCTGTTCGCGAGCATGTTCTTCTACATTACTCATGGTTATTTCCTCCTTCCGTTATTTCTTTAACCTCCGCATCTTCCACTTGCATATTGCTGGCTGCCAAATGAAGCAAATTAGAAAGTCCGGCAGGCATATCCGCCTGGCGCATCTTTACCTTTACTTTCATGTTGGCGGACAGGCTCTGCTGTACGTTGGAAGTGCTGTTACTCTCACCCTGTTTGGGAGCCAGTGAAGCACGGAGTTTGAAACCTCCTCCACTTCGCGGCTCGCTCTTGCCCTCTTCCAATGAGAATCTCTCCTCGTCAGTCTGCGACAGGGCATCCAGTATCTTTATATCAAAATCAAAATCCGCTTCCTGCACCTGGAGCAAAGGCAGAGGTACAAGAGTAAGTACAGGGATACTCACACTCTGTTCCCGTCTGCCATTCACATCCTGGTTATAGTAATTGAACGTAAGCATGCGTATCTTCCCTGTTCTCCCCGTCACCGGGTCGTAGGATTCAAAAGCAATTTTCATCAGATAATCCAGATATCGTTGCGAAGATAATGAATCTGCTTCAATAGTTGCTATTAAAGGACCGGCAATTAATTGCTGAAGTTCCATTACTTGGCTACTGACAGTCTGTTGTTTTTTCTTGTCCATAATGAGTAGGTCTTAGAAATTTATGTCATTACAAAATCTTCCTGCAACATGTCGTCATCCGTTTGGCTGACAGAATAGTTGCGCGGACTAAATTTAAGTTTGAAAGTGTGAATCGCCTCTTCGGGCATATTCATCAACTCGTCTGCGGTGATAGCCACATCCAGCTTTGGGAAAGAGTGCAACCTCTTAAAATTAGCATCCAACGACAGCTTGCCGACTATGGTATCCATTGCTTTAGCGATATTCTTTTCTGCTGTTTCGCGGAGCTTCTCCCCATCTTCACCGGCAAACAGAGCATCAAGATCTGTATCATAGAGAAATTTCTTGCGAACCACATCCGTCAGCCTACTCATTACAACTTCTTTCTTGACTGTACCATTGCTGCTATCTATGGCACTAAACAGGTTGTTACGGAAAGAATTCCTCATATTGCGGCTCAGAAAAGCACAGAACTCTTGATGAAGCTTGTTTTCTTGTTTGAGCCTCTCGAAGAAGCGTTTATCCGCTTCATCCCGTTCGATGTCCGAGGTAAGCACTGTGGTAACCGCACTACTAATGGCAACCCGCGCCGTCTGTTCGCACAATTCTTTGAGAAATTGCCTGAACTTATCGTACTTGATATTAAACTGTTGTTGACTTTCCGAGGCACTTTTCACCCCGTACTTTAATTCCAGTTCCATATCACTGACCATCACATTGGGTAGCTGAAAATCTTTCGCTTTCCCGTCTTTCCCGTAGGAATCACCCAAAGAAAGAGAATAAAGGTTTGCCTCGTGCTGTGCCGAGATGATGTCACGCAAAATGGAGCCGATGACTGAACTTAACTGAGCCATAATATGAGTGTTTTAATGATTTAGAATTATCATGCTACGGTAACCGTAACACTTTGTCCATCTGCCACAAATTTGTATTCTCCGGCAGTTTCCAGTGTTAATACCATGCTGTCGCCTTCAACCGCATTTTCCGGTACTGTGAACCCGCTGGGAGCAGCTTCTGCTGTAATAGAACCCGATGCATACAAGCCGTCTTTATTCTTATAGGTAAGAATCAACTTATCACCGGCATTCAGCATCCTGGCACTTACCTCCAATGTACCATTCGGATCTGAAACATCCAGCGAGTTACCCAGCAATTCCAAGACTTTGGCAAGGCCTGCCGGCATACTGTCCTGCCCCGCTTTTACCGCAATATCCATAGTGTATTCCACACTATACTTGGATTCCTCGGTTGCCTTGGAGTCTTTCTTGGATGAATAGTTGGCGTTAAGCTTGGCATCCATGTGGAACGGACCGACCTTGACACCGGCAGTAATGTCCGCACTACCACCCATCGAAGTGCTTTCCGTATTTTCAGTCACACTGGATGATGAAGCCGAAATGCTTGCCTTGAAATTAATATCAATACTATGAATAGCGATATAAGGAATAGGGACGATTGTCAGCAAAGGTACATTCAACTGTACCATGCGTCCGCCCTGCATGAAAGAGAAAGAGACGTTCACCGCGCTCTTCTCTCCGGTATCCGGATTGGTATTCAAACCTACTTCTTGAATAAAATCCCAGGTTGTCTTGGCGGCCATGGCCTGTGCTTCAATACAAGCTTTCAACGGACCACCGATCATAGAACTGAAAGGAATCGCCTGCAACGCATTGGTTGCCACTTGCGATGGTGCATTACTAATTGGCATAATCTTTTAATTTTAAAAGTGAATATTTTCTTTGTTTCTGTAAGCTTACAGTACAAAAGTACAGACCATATTCGTAGTCTCTTATTTTTTTATTGGAATGACTGAGTTCTCCGTGCCGATGACAGGGTTGTCCATGCGAGCGGCTTTTCTCCTGCAATCTTCCAGCACGTCAAAACAGGAAAATATCTTCCGATACGGGCGGCTAACATCTAATCTCTGCTTACCTATATATACCATATTGCCGATAAAGCGGTCTACCTCATGGATATTGACTATATAAGAACGATGGATGCGGACAAATAAATCGGGAGGAAGGTTCTTCTCCACCTTGATAAGGGGATGAACAGCACAATAGGTTTTGCCATCCTTTTTATGTATCTCGCAATAATTGTTATATGCCCCCAACCATAATATATCAGTATACAGAATTTTGCAATAGTAATTACCATTGCGCACAAATATCCCTTCGGATACATGAGGGAATACGCCGACGGACGACAAATCCTCTTCAATGCCTTCAACATTTTTCTTTACTTCCTTAGATTCTTTAGTTTTCATAATTAATTAGATTTTTACTTTACGCCATTTAAGTTATCATCTTTCAAACGAAACACTCCACCCGGAGACAAAAAGATTGTATTATCTTTAAAAGAATAGCATAAGAATATACGTCCCTCCGCCTGGATGTACATTCCGTTAGCTCCTCGGACAATGGGATAGGCAACCGGGCATATACGCCCGTCTACTGTCCTGTGATGAATAACAGCATAGTAATTTCCTACAGAATCTTTCTCCAGTATCAGCGATGGTCTGCCTTGCAAGCTCTGCCAACAACCGGTAGGAATATCAGCCTGCGGAGCGTTACATCCCACACACAGAAAAAGCAAAGCGGCTACAGCAAGCATGAGTGTTTTTTTACGTTTCATATTATTTTCTCCATCCTTATTGCGTGTTATAGATTACATTTTTCCTGTCATCAGATACGAAAATAGTACCTTCCATGCTACTGGAAAAGAAAATTATTGGAATGGAGATTTTATCCGTGTAGTTGATACGTTTGTCCGTGTAGACTGCATAAAATAGCTTGCTAACGGATTGAAAAACATGAAAGAAGGATTGCCGTCTGCACGGACAAACATGCATTTCAAATAATAAAATAGCTATTCATAGAGACCGTAAGTACTTTTGCAATGACTTCAACAAGCAATGTATATGGCTCCAGAAAACAAAATAGAAGAAAGAAATACAGATTACTTATTTATTTGGCAGAACGGAATCTTCAAAAAGATTGCTGTGGACGAAATAATGTATCTGAAGGCTTCAGGCAATTATTGCTATGTAGCAAGCAGCGATGGCACAAACACACTTTTGTCTATCACATTACTGAAAGCAAGCAATGCATTCCCAGCAGAACGGTTCATACGCATCAGCCGTTCCCATATCGTTAATATCCGCTATGTGGATGCCATTTGCGGAAATGTAATATACATGGGAGAACAGAAATTTACAGTCAGCTCCCCACACAGAAAGAAATTATTCAGCCATTTTTGCTTTTTGGGTAGTAACAGCCGGAAATTATTACCGGAGTAAAAGAACCGGGATATATATTACGAATCAATTTAAAAAAGGAGGTTTATATGAAAGCTATTATGTATATTTTTGTAATGACAACGGCACTGTGCCTGAGTTCATGCTCGCATGAAGAGGAAACATTGCTACCGGGAGTGACAAGCGAACAGGCTGTTGCACGTTTTAAATCCTATTTCTACAAGGATGGAAAGATTAATGCAAACAAACTGGAAAACTTTTCAGCAAAGGAATGGGCAGTAGCAACGGATAACAGCGGACGGGCATGCGAAGTATTTACAGATATAACCGGGGTGGAAGCACCGTTAACCGAAAACTATGAGTACAGTTACAATTCGGCAGACGGGAAATGCATCATTCGGATTGTCGGTACTATCAGCCCCAATAAGGATGCAATATATGCTACCCTCTATATAGATATGGAAGATTGTCCCGATTTCAGCAAGATATATATCGCCACGAAAGACTACTTCAATGATAGCAACGAAGGATCGGGAGGCGTACCTGTAATTCTATAATTCCCAGTCATCATTATGAATTCCTCTCTAACGTCGGGACTCCAGTATCCGGTAAAACTTATAACGGTGCTTCTATTCTGCCTGAGCTCCTGCACTACAGACAAGGTACTGGAAACCCCGGACAGCCCTGTCCGATTGGTCCGGGTTTTGTTTTCTCCGAATGGCCTGGGCGACCTTTCATTCAATGATGACATACTCAGAGGCATCCTACATGAAAAGGAGCATAACAATTTCCGGTTGGAATATCTGAGTCCTGCCGATATGGTGGAGGCAGAAGCTGTTCTCTGCCGGTGGCAAGAAGAGGACACAAATCCCGAACTGTATTATACAATAATAGCAGGCAGTGAATTTGAAGAGGTCACACGCCGCACACTGCCACAGAAGCAACGCTACAACTACGTCATGTTCGAAACTCCAGCACAGGATTCCACTATATCTACATTCCGTTTTTGCGGCTACGGAGTTTCTTTTCTTGCAGGTATAACGGCCTATTCTTTAACAAAAGCAGATACAGCTGCCTACATGGGTGGCCAACAAGGAGAATATTTCATTGAGGAATGTTACAAAGGATTCCGGGCAGGTTATCTTCACGCCGGAGGAAAGGAAGTGACCGCTACTTATATATCCCCAACGTCTTACGGATTCGCCATGCCTCAACGTGCCTATCAAATGGCAGATAGCCTATTCCGGTTATACCCTTTCATTTATGTCATGGCGGGAGGTTCCAACAACGGCGTTTATCAATATCTGCGCGAACATCCTCAAGTAAATGG
>JAUUPT010000086.1 GCA_030843315.1 Bacteroidaceae bacterium
TGGAGAAGCTATTGCGCTTTCTGGAAGGCGAGAATATAGGCATTCTGGACGTCACTCTGGACGATCTGCAACGTTTTGCAGCCGGACTGCACGATATCGGCATCCATCCCCGCTCGCAAGCACGCATCCTGTCCGGCATTAAATCTTTCTTTCATTTCCTGGTCATGGCCGATTACCTGGAAGGAGACCCCAGCGAGCTGCTCGAAGGGCCTAAAATAGGATTCAAGCTACCGGAAGTGCTGACCGTAGAAGAAATAGACCGGATTATAGAGACCGTGGACATGGGTAAGAAGGAAGGCCAGCGGAACCGTGCTATCCTCGAAACACTCTACAGTTGCGGTCTGCGTGTATCGGAGCTCTGCAACCTGAAGCTGTCCGACTTATACTTCGACGAAGGCTTCATCAAGGTAGAGGGAAAAGGAAACAAGCAGCGGCTCGTGCCTATCTCTCCGCGTGCCATCAAAGAAATCAGATACTGGCTGCTCGACCGCAATCAAGGCAAAATAAAAGAAGGATTCGAGGACTATGTGTTCCTGGCCCGCTGGGGTAACAATATTTCACGCATCATGGTATTTCATCTGATAAAAGAACTGGCTGAGAAAGCGGGCATCACCAAAAACATCAGTCCGCATACCTTTCGCCACTCCTTTGCCACCCATCTTTTGGAAGGGGGTGCCAACCTCCGCGCCATACAAAGTATGCTGGGACACGAATCCATTGCAACAACAGAAATTTACACACATATAGACCGCAATATGCTGCGTAGCGAAATCATAGAACACCACCCGCGCAATATAAAATACCGCAAAGAGCAGGGAATTCATTAAATTATGATAAAATTGGCTCTAGAGTTAACAAATTGTAAGGGGATTTGATACCTTTGTGCTGTTGTGTCCTTACATAAACAGCGCACAAAATATTGAATAGACAAATTTCAATTACAAACAATTAAATTATACCTAAAATGACTAAGAAACTGTATTTGCCTTTGTTAATGGCTATGGTTGTTGCATTACTGACATCGTGCAGCAGCAAGATGGGTGAACTGTCGTCAGACTATTTCACTGTAACCCCTCAAGTATTGGAAGCAGTAGGCGGTAAAGTACCTGCTACCATCAACGGAAAATTCCCCGAAAAGTACTTCAACAAGAAAGCTGTAGTAGAAGTAACTCCGGTATTGAAATGGAACGGCGGCGAAGCCAAAGGCCAGTCTGCAGTATTCCAGGGAGAGAAAGTGGAAGGTAACGACCAGACGATCTCTTATAAGATGGGTGGCAACTATACCATGAAAACCACTTTCGACTATGTACCCGAAATGGCAAAATCTGAGTTGTATCTCGAATTCAAAGCTACTGTCGGCAAGAAGACAATCGCTATCCCTGCCGTAAAGGTAGCCGATGGTGTGATCTCTACTTCAGAGATGATCGGACAAACACTGGGCAGCGCCAATCCGGCTAACGGTGACGATGCTTTCCAACGTATCATCAAAGAAAAGCATGACGCTAACATCATGTTCTTGATTCAACAAGCTAACGTACGCGCCAGCGAATTGAAGACTGCTAAGGAATTCGGCAAAGAAGTAGAAGATATCAATAGCGCTGCCAACAAGAAGATCAGCAACATCGAAATCTCTGCTTATGCTTCTCCTGATGGTGGTGTAGGTCTGAATAGCAAGTTGGCCGAAAATCGCCAGGACAACACTGCAAAGGTTATCACTAAGGATTTGAAGAAATCTAAGATTGATGCAGCAGTTGATACCAAATATACAGCTCAGGACTGGGATGGTTTCCAGGAACTGGTTTCTAAATCCAACATCCAGGATAAGGAATTGATTCTCCGCGTTCTGTCTATGTACTCTGATCCTGAACAAAGAGAACAGGAAATCAAGAATATCTCTTCTGTATACAAAACTTTGGCTGACGAAGTTCTGCCGCAGTTGCGTCGTTCTCGTTTGACTTTGAACTACGAAATCATCGGCAAGTCTGACGACGAAATCGCAAGCCTGGCTGCCAGCGATGCCAAGCAACTGAACATCGAAGAACTGCTCTACGCTGCAACTCTGACAAAAGATCCGGCCAAGCAAGAAGCTATCTTCACCAAAGCCACTCAGATTTATCCGAATGACTTCCGTGCTTACAACAACTTAGGTAAGCTGGCTTATCAGGCAGGTAACCTTGACAAAGCTGAAAGCTACTTCAAGAAAGCCGCTTCTGTAAAGGATGCTCCTGAAGTGAACATGAACCTTGGTCTGATTGCTTTGGCAAAGGGTGACAAGGCTGCTTCTGAAACTTACCTGAGCAAGGCTTCCGGTTCTAAGGAACTGAACGAAGCACTGGGTAACTTGTACGTAGCTCAAGGACAATATGACAGAGCTGTAAACTCATTCGGCGACACAAAGACCAACAGTGCAGCTTTGGCACAGATCCTGGCTAAGGACTATAACAAGGCTAAGAGCACACTGGCCAGCGTTGAAAAACCGGATGCTTACACAGACTACCTGATGGCTGTACTTGGTGCAAGAACCAACAACACTTCTATGGTAACCAGCAGTTTGAAGAGCGCTGTTGCCAAGAACCCGGCTCTGGCCAAGAAGGCTGCTTCTGATTTGGAATTCTCCAAATACTTTACGAATGCTGACTTTATGAATATCATCAAATAATAAAGGTCTGAAATGAAAAGAACTTGCCCGGCATAGAAATATGTCGGGCATTTTTTTTAGTTTACACCAAAAAGAAGTACTTTCGCAGCAAGTATCAGTAAAAGAACCGGAATGAAGAAAATCTATCTTGCATACTTTCTGCTTATCGCCTTGTCGGCCTGTGGTAATAAGGACACGAAGTCAGTCAGCCTCAGCGGTGAAATAAAAGGACTGGGGAACGATACTCTTTACATCTATGGAACGGACGGACTGTACAACCGCATGGATACCTTGTTCGTCAAAGACAATAAGTTCTCCGCCACCCTCACCTGCGATACATTAGTCTCCACATGGCTACAGTTCAAAGACGGGACGGAATATCCTCTCTTTCTGAATAAAGGAAATAAAATAAAAATAAAAGGTTCTACTGCCGAACTCTCTTCTCTGGAGATAACAGGCAATACCCCAAACGAAGAACTGACCGCCTTCCAGAAAGAATTGGCAGGCTTGGGCAAGCCCTCGGAAAAGGCATTGGAAGAAAAGGCGCAAGCATTCATCAACAGCCACCCCTCTTCATTGGTCAGCATCTACCTGCTGGAGAAATACTTCGTACAGAAGCCTCAACCCGACTTTACGCTGATTCAGCAACTGACGGAACGCATGACGGGAGACCTGAAAGACCGCCCTTATGTAGAAGAACTTCTCGACCGCATTCAGGAAGAAGAGAAAGTATCTATCGGCAAAACGGCACCCATTATACAGTTGCCTAATGCTAAAGGCGAGCAGATCAGCCGCACCGGTAGTTTCAAAGACAAATACCTGTTAGTACACTTCTGGGCATCCTGGGACTTGCAAAGTCAGGAAGCCAATGCCGCCCTGCGCCGCATCTATAAGAAAGCAGAAAAGATTGACAGCTTTGCCCTTTGGGGTATTTCGCTGGATGTAGACCGAAAAGATTGGGGAGAAGCCATCAAGAAAGATACACTGAAGTGGGAACAAACCTGCGATTTCTCGGGCTGGAACACAACACCCGCCAAGCAACTTGCCATACAGGCATTGCCGGCTAATATACTTCTGAATCCTTCCGGAAGGATTGAAGGCAGGAACATGAGCGAAGAAGCCATAGAGAAAAAGCTGAAAGAAATAGAGCAAAAGGAAAAGGAGAAAAAAGAAGCGGAGAAGAAAAAGAAGAAACGCTAAAAATCCTTCGACTCATAATTAAGAATAAAACCATCAAAAGACGTGCTTATTAAAGTTTTTGGAGCGGCTGTTCAAGGTATTGATGCAACCCTTATCACTATCGAAGTCAACAGCTCCAAGGGCTGTATGTTTTATATGGTCGGTCTGCCGGACTCTGCTGTCAAGGAAAGCCACCAGCGCATCATCTCCGCCTTGCAGGTCAATGGCTACCGGATGCCCGTCAGTAACCTCGTCATCAATATGGCGCCCGCGGATATCCGCAAGGAAGGCTCGGCATACGACCTGCCGCTTGCCATCGGCATCCTGGCAGCTAATGAAATGATTCGTTCCGATAAATTGGAGAAATATCTGCTGATGGGGGAACTCAGCCTCGACGGCAGTCTGCAACCCATCAAAGGGGTACTTCCTATTGCCATCAAAGCCCGGGAACTTGGTTTTGAGGGTATGATTATCCCCCGGCAGAACGCACGCGAAGCCGCCGTAGTGAACAACCTGACCGTTTATGGAGTGGACAATATCAAGGAAGTCATCGAGTTCTTCAACGAGAAGCAGGAATTACAGCCGACACAAGTCGATACCCGCGAAGAGTTTTATGCCCGGCAGAGCGCTTTCGACCTGGACTTTGCAGAAGTGAAAGGGCAGGAGAACGTGAAGCGTGCCTTGGAAGTGGCGGCGGCCGGCAGCCATAATATTCTTCTTATCGGTGCCCCCGGCAGCGGCAAATCCATGCTGGCAAAGCGCCTTCCGTCCATACTTCCCCCGCTGTCATTAGGCGAAAGCCTTGAAACCACCAAGATACATTCCGTAGCCGGGAAACTGAGTAAAGAGGGCGGACTCATCTCCAAGCGTCCGTTTCGCGACCCGCACCACACCATTTCCACCGTAGCCATGACCGGCGGAGGAAGTTTTCCCCAGCCGGGAGAAATCAGCCTGGCGCACAACGGTATCCTATATCTGGACGAACTGCCCGAATACAACCGCAGCGTGCTCGAAGTGCTGCGCCAACCACTGGAAGACCGGAAGATAACCGTAGCCCGCATCCGATGCAATGTAGAATATCCTGCCAGCTTTATGCTGGTAGCTTCCATGAATCCCTGTCCGTGCGGATATTACAATCATCCCACAAAAGCCTGTGTATGCAGCCCCGGACAAGTACAGAAATACCTGAACCGCATATCGGGGCCTCTACTCGACCGCATCGACCTTCAAATAGAAGTTACCCCGCTACCCTTCGAAAAGATGTCCGATAACCGCCCGGGTGAATCGAGCGCAACGATACGGGAGCGCGTGATGCGTGCCCGCCAAATCCAGGAAGAAAGATATGCAGATATTCCGGGAGTGTATTGCAATGCGCAGATGACCAGCAAGTTGCTCTCCCTCTACGCCCGCCCCGACGAGAAAGGCCTCGTCCTGCTGAAGAATGCCATGAACCGCCTGAACCTTTCGGCACGCGCTTATGACCGCATACTGAAAGTATCACGCACCATTGCCGACCTCGAAGGTTGCGAGTCGATACAACCTTCGCACCTGGCAGAAGCTATCGGATATAGGAATCTGGATAGAGAGGACTGGGCAGGATAGCCTGCGGCATCAGGAATGCAACCTCTTATAGTGGCAGAACAGTAATTCCCCTTTCTCATCCCTCAAGTGCATGCCGTTTCCTTCGCAATAGCGGAAGAAACTACAATCGGCACAAGCGCCTTTCTTCATCCACTCCCGATTGCGGAAAGGCTGGAAGCGGTTTTCCCATACGTCCATAAAGTCGTCCTGATAAATATTGCCCTGATTGAAATCGCTGCGAATGCTGGGGCAGGCAGAGATGGAACCGTCTGCCAAAATAGATCCCACGCTGACACCCGCATTACAAGAGAAGAAATAGTCACGTACCTCCCCCTCATAGTTCCCTAAGAAGCCCTCGCAGCCATAATTCACATGCATCTTCTTCCCCTTGCGGACACGCTTGATGAATTCCATTACACCGGCAAATTCTTCATCCGTCAACTGAAATTCGGGATGCTGTGCTGCACGCCCTACGGGAAAAACGGTGAACAACCGCCAGTTGCGGACACCGATCGAATAAAGAGAAGTCTTCAACTCATCCAGGTAGGGATAGTTGCGACGATTTACACAAGTCACCACATCCCAAATCAGCTCCCGTTCGTGCACCAGCATCTTAATGGCATTCATAGCCTTCAAATGGCTTTCGGGATGTCCACGCATCCAGTTATGGTCTTCAGCAAGGCCATCCAGGCTGATGGTAATGGCATGAAGCCCGGCTGCCATTAAGCTTTGCAGACGTCTTTCGGTAAGATAAAGCCCGTTAGAAACGATGCCCCAAGGATATCCGCGCCGATACAGGGCCAGCCCCACCTCCTCCAGGTCATCCCGTACCAATGGTTCTCCACCGGTAATAACAATATTTACTTCATTCGGATTGACGTGTGGAGTGATGGAATCAATAACCCGCAGAAAGTCCTCGGCAGGCATATCTTTGATGTCTGATATATGCTTACAGTCACTTCCGCAGTGCTTACAATGCAGATTGCAACGCTGCGTGCATTCCCAGAAAAGTTGTTTCAACGGATGCAATTCTTTCCGATTATTGCGGATTTTCCGCGCAATCTCCAATGCCAGACGTTTTCGAATAGAGAGAGTAGTCACAGGTATGGTTATTCTTTATTGTCCTTTTTCTTCAACACAAAATTCACTTCCTCTTTGCTGCCACCTTCGTACCAGCCGTGTCCACCCGTAAGAACCGGAGTCACATCTGTAGAATCAGCTTTATACACTCCCGACGGATCTTCACAAACGACGCGAAACCTGTCAGTTCCTCCCCCCCTTGTCTCATAAAGATAAGTTCCATCTTTTCCTGTATAAACCGTATCGGCTGAAGGAGCAACACTTATTGCGTCACCTCCGATGATTATCGCCCTCCTCATCAGAATTCGTGCATCGGGAACGGCTTCTTGCTCCGTGTCTACAACCTTACCCTTAATCTCATACTTGGCATAAGGTGATCCATATTCATCGGGAGACTCACCTCCGATGCAAGATGCAAAGCCCAATAAAGCCAAAGCACCGGACAGCACCTCATTGCTGAGGATCAATAAATTTTTCCTTCCCTTCTTCATAGCGTTCTCTCTATTAAAGTTATATCCTATAAATACCCCCATTAAACAAATACTGCACCAAAAGTATACTTTTTCTATGAATTATTAAGGATTTGGCGTGAAAATATAGAAAATAGTTATTTTCTCTCTATCCGTATACGGGCATCCACTGCTATTACATACTTCTCCGTGGCAAGCAGCGGATTGATGTCCATCTCTTTGATTTCGGTAGCAAAACGCAACAGTGTAGAAAGCCGAACGATAATCTCTGCAAACTTGTCTTCGTTTACTCCTTTCTGCCCGCGCGTACCTTTTATAATCTTATAAGCGCGAAGCGAATGGATCATAGAGTAGGCTTCCTCGTAAGAAAGCGGTGCCAAACCGGAAGACACATCTTTCAGTACCTCCACGAAAATACCGCCCAGGCCACAAAGCACCACATGCCCGAACTTCTCTTCGTACTTGGCCCCGATAAACAGTTCCGTACCTTTCAGCATAGGCTGCACCATGATGGCATGGGCTTCGGGAATCTGCATCATGCGGTCGAACTCCAGTGCCAGATGCTGGTCGCTCTTGATGTTCAGCACCACGCCGCCCACGTCCGACTTATGCACCGGGCCTACTACCTTCGCCACCACCGGGAAGCCCACGCGGCGTGCAAAGGAAAGCACCTCTTCTTTATTGTCCGACACAAATTCCTCTACAATAGGGATGCCTGCCGAACGAAGCAATGCCTGCACATAATGCGGCGCAATATAACCATCCTCGGGAATGGAGTCGATGATGCGGCGAATGCGGGGCACATCCACCCCGAAGAGTTCTATCTCGTTATTGGCAGGACGGGGAGCATTCACAATGCGCGACAGCGCCGTACCCAATGTCACCTCGTCGGCAAAGTTCACGTGCCCTTTGGCAAGGAAAGCCGACACTTCTGCACCCGCCGTATTGATGGAAGGAAGAATCGGGAAGATAGGTTTGCGGCAGTTCTGCATCTTTTCGTGCAGCACGTCGTACATTTCGAACATGGTCACCAACCCCGGCGTGCCGAAGATAGCCATCACGGCATCGATCTCGTCGAATCTCTCTTCACAGTATTCCAGGCAGAGGCGCAGATGTTCGGGTGTACCCGTGGCAAGGATGTCTATCGGATTCCCTACCGCTGCACCGGGAAAGAGCTTGCTTTTCAAGTCCTCCGCTACCGGACCTTCCAGTTTCGGTACATTCAGCCCGCCTTTGCTCAAGGCATCGGTCAGCATCACGCCGGGGCCTCCGGCGTGGGTGATGATGGCAAAGTTCCGTCCTTTCAACTCCGGCAGGGTGAAGATACAGCCTACTGTTGTCAGTTCCTCGCGCGAGTAGCAGCGCACTACCCCCGCCTTACGGAACAAAGCCTCTACCGCCGAGTCACTACTGGCAATGGCTCCCGTGTGCGAGCTTGCCGCACGGCTGCCGCTTTCGCTACTACCCGCCTTGATGGCGGCTATCCTGCACCCTTTCTTGATGAGGGAAGAGGCATGGAACAGCAAGCGGTCGGGGTCGCCGATGCTCTCGATATAAAGGAGTTTTATCCGGGAATCCGTTTCCGGGTCGAAGTGCTCGTCCATGTATTGCAGCACATCTTCCACGCCTATCTGCTTGGCATTGCCCACCGACCAGACGGAGTTGAATTGCAGACCCTTCGTCACCGCACTCTCCAGGATAAAGACTGCCGTGGCGCCGGAACTGGATATCAGGTCTACGCCTTGCGGATGCAGTTGGGGGATGGGTTGGCTGAATACGCTGTGATGCCAGGAGTTCATGAAACCGATGCAGTTGGGCCCTATCAGGGAAGCGCCGTATTTGTTCACGGTGTCCAGTATGCGGTTCTCCAGCAATGCGCCCTCGTGCGTTTCTTCTCCGAATCCGGCGGAGAGGATGATGAAAGCGCGGGTCTGCTTCGTGGCGGCAAGCACCTCCACGGCATCGGGACAGAGCGCAGCCGGAATGGCAAGTATCGCCAGATCCGTCTCCGGTATATCTTTTACATCGGCAAAGGCCGCCACGCCTTGCACTTCGGTTTCCTTAGGGTTCACAGCACGGAGTTCACCGGCATAACCGCCGTTAATCAGGTTCTTCAGAATAGCGCCTCCCGGCTTATGTACATTGTTGGATGCTCCCACCACTACAATGCTGGCAGGACGTAGCAATTGGCTTGTTATCATATCGGTTTCCTTTTATTTTACGATTAATGCACAAATATACATTTTTCATGCGTAAAAGCAAGGAAGAAGGAAAGAATATAAAGCACAATTGACAAATGTGCAATATAAGATATTTTATCCGGCAATAAAGGGCAGCCTCACAACGAATTCCGCGTCAGTCTTCGTCACCTCTATCTGCCCGCCGTAGAGGGCATACTGGCGTTGCAGGTTCTTCAGTCCCGCCCCGTTGCTGGTCACAGAGTTGCGCAACTGAAGGTTATTGCTGACTACAATCCCCTCGCCGTCTATCGACACGCGGATCACCAACCGCGACTTCTTGGTACTGATGTTATGCTTCAAGGCATTCTCCACAAGCATCTGTATACTGGCGGGGATGACGAGCCGTTGATGGTTCTTCAAATCATCTTCTATCTCTACATTCAGGGTATCGCCAAAACGGATATACTCCAGATACAGGTACGACTCCACGAATGACAGTTCTTCCTGCAAAGTAACCGTAGGCCGTCCGTGCGTGGTGAGCAGATACCGGTAAACGGTGGACAGCTTCTTGGCAAACCGGTTTGTCTTCTCCGCATCCTGGTAGGCAAGGGAAGCCAGCACGTTCAGGCTGTTGAACAGGAAATGCGGATTAATCTGGTTCTTCAGTACCTCGAACTGGTAGAGCGCCTTTTCCTTCTCAATGACAACCAACTGCTTTTCTATCTCCGCGCGTTGCAGGCTGTAGAAAAAGATCTCTATCTGCAACACGATAATCCAATTCCACGGAATCACCGGCAGAGAACCCCGAAGAATCTCCCAAGCGTCTACCTTCCCGCTTAAGAGTAACGCATTCAGCACACACGTCAGAAGCACTCCCAAGACGGTAGTCAGGGTCATATCTACCAGAATTCTGATTGCATTGTTACACGATTTCAGCCTTTTATATATCAGGCTGATTATCCAGAAGTCAAGAAACCCCATTCCTATACACAGGGGGAAGTTCAGGAAGAACTGCGTCATGAAATTTTTGTTCCACGGATTCCCGCCGATCAGGTTGTAGATGCATCCGAAGACAAACAGTGAAATGGAGATTGTCAGGATGAAGAGGAATATGTATTTCTTGTGTTTCATACTACGCCGTCCACCCATTTCAAGAAATCAGCCACGCGGCTGCGACTTACCAATACTTCGTGCGGACACTCCGGCTCGAAATACAGCTTCAGGCGGCTGCCGAAGTACCTGGAACTCTTCACGATGGACTTGATATTGGAAATGCAGTTTCGTGAAACGCGAAAGAAGACGCTGCGGTCCAGCATACCCTCCAACTGATCCAGCGAATAGTTTATGATATACCGCTTGGCGGAAAACAGGTGCAGGTAGGTCAGTTTGTCTTCGCTATAGAAGAAGGCGATGTCGGCGGTCTCCACATAGCGGAAGGTATCACCTACTTGCACCAGGAAGCGGTTCTTCTTGTTTGCAGCCAGGTAGCCCAACTCCAGTTGCCTGTATTCGGGGGCGGCGGAACGGAGCACGCAGTTGCGCTCGAACTTGCACAAGGCGGCTTCGAGGTCGCTCTCTTCGATAGGCTTCAGCAGGTAGTCGATGCTGTTCAGTTTGAAGGCCTTGATGGCATATTCGTCATAAGCGGTGGTGAAGATAACGGGCAAGTCTACGGGGCACTGCTCAAAGATTTCAAAGCTCAGTCCGTCGGACAGGCGGATATCGACAATCAACAGGTCCACGCCACCTTGTTTCAAGAGCAGCACCGCCTGCTCCACGCTCTCCGCCCAGCCTGCCAACTGATAGGCGGGGCGCAGGCTTTGCATCATCCGCTTCAGCTCTTCATAGGCAAAGCGTTCGTCTTCTACTAATAAATACTTTATCATAAGGCATGGGATGAGGGGTGATATCTATTTTGCACCAAAAGTACGATTTATTGCATTATCTACCGGATAGTTCGGCACAAATTATTAAAAGCCATACCGAAATCCCGCCGTAAGACGTGGAGTCACTCCGAAATAAGGATCTTCCTTATCATCTTTGAAGTTATCGAGAAACCCCTTCAGACTACGGTCCGACATACTTATCCCACGTATCCAGTTGCCGCCTATCCCCAGATAGATATTCATCTTCTTACCTATCCGGTACGACGGGCTGAGGTACGACCTCATCATCACAGTGGAATAGATTTTCGACTTTCCGTCCACCTCCATCACAGCAGCCATCCCGTCCATATCGATACCCACCAGTTCTATCTTCAACCGCTTACCCAGCCAGGTTGCCGCAGACACCTTCATGCCGCTGGACATATCTACCTTGAACTCGTACTTGCCGGCATTTCTCCAACTGAAATAAATCATCGGGAGTACCATCGGAATGCCATACGAGTTAGTCAGCCCCGCTCCAAAGCCCAAGTCGAGATTCTTTCGCAACTGGTAGACAAAGACGATTCCTCCATTGCCCAGCACACTTTTCGCCGTCACCTCGCGTTGCGGAGCATAGATGCCACCACCTATCGAAGCAATAATGCTCCATCTGTCGGACAAAGGGCGGACGTGGGAGATATTCAGACTGGCATTCACTATCTTATCGGGATTCAATTCGTTCGCCCGCCCCTTATTGTGGAGCGTGCCATAGGCACCGCTCAGGGTTGCCGACCATGCCACCAACCGGCCCTTGCCGTCATGCCTGACGGACAGCGGCAGATTGTACTGCCCCGACACTATCATCATACTTCCCGATCCATACTTATTGCCCAGGTCGTCCCTCAACGAACTTTCCGGCATATAGTCGTAACTGATATAACCTTGCCCCAGACAGTGCTGTGAACCAAGAAAAAGCCCCAGCATCCATAAAATAACAGAAATTGTCTTCATAGAATAATTGAATATGTTTTCTGCAAATATACCTCTGCCAAAGGCCGCCGGACAAGCACTTCCGGACGAAACGCAACATGGAGTTGCTGAAGTTCAGAAATTGAGGGATGAGTGACAACGTCAGACTCAAAAAAATAATCTATATTTGCCACCGCAATAATACACCAAAGAACGACATTACATGGAAGGCCGCATAAAAGAGATAGATTATTTGAAGTGCATCTTCATCACCCTGATGATTATTTTCCATCTTGTCTATATTGGTGATAAGTATCCTTACGCCAAACAAATCATATATACTTTTCATATGTCCGCGTTCCTTGTCATCTCCGGATACTTGGCAAATGTCCATAAGGATGCCGGGAGCATGCTGAGAAAGTTACTTTGGATATTCATTCCTTATGCCTGCATGGAAGTGGGCTACGTCGTTATGTCCCACTTTCTGCCCGTACGGGAGACCGTGCCCGAAGTTACCTCCTCCCTGCTGCTGCACAATATATTTCTAAAGCCGATGGGACCTTACTGGTATCTGCACACCCTGATTGTATGCAGCCTCATCTACTATATTATTTTTCATTACACCCGGATGAAAATTATATCCCAATTAGCCTTGACGGGCATCTGCCTCTTTGCCGCCTCCTATTGGGGCGGACTGCTAGTATTTGCCAACGCCCTCTATTTCCTGATAGGTATCATAGTCAGCCAAAGCAAGCTGCCTTTTACCCATATCTTCCGTGCCACACTGCTTGCCGTCATACCGCTGACAATACTCTGCTGCTTTCCCGAAAACTTGAATAGAGGTACGCTGGCAGGAGTCGCCATCACCTATCTTGCCATCAGCACCCTGCTATACATCTATAATTACCTGCCGGAAAGCATCAGGCATCTTTCCCATTTCATAGGGCGGAATACGCTTGTCATCCTACTGTTCTCCCCCATCTTCACCATCTTGTCCAAGAGTTTCCTCTCCGTCTTTTCTTTCGACCCTACCGGCATGCTATTCTTGGCCACTGCCGTCGTCTTCACCCTCTGCGGATGCATAGGCATTGCGTGGACGATGGACAAACTGCAACTCTCTAAGTTCTTTTTCGGGAAGAAAGCGATACTCTGCATAAAATAAATTATGTAATATTACTTAGGAAATGTATCTTTTCTACAGGTTTCTATGCCTATTGACTGATTATTATAAATAAGATTATTATCTTTGCAATAATCCAAAACCCAATAATCATGAAGAATATACAGACCAACCCCTTTGTCATAGGTGCTTATGCAGGCGACCATTACTTCTGTGACCGCGAACAAGAGACCGCCGAGTTGATTCAAGATCTGAATAACGGGCGCAGTGTGGTACTGATAGCCCAACGCCGCATGGGAAAAACCGGACTGGTGATGCATACCTTTCAGCAAGAAGATATCAGCCGGAACTATTACACATTCTTCATCGACATCTTTGCCACCTCCTCCCTCCGTGAGTTTGTATATGCCTTCGGCAGTGCCATCCTGGAGCAGCTGAAACCGCGCGGGCGCAAGTTCCTCGACCGTTTTCTGCAAACCATCGCCTCCCTGCGTCCTGCTGTGAAGCTCGATGCCATGACGGGTGAACCCTCTTTAGAGATAGGATTGGAAAGCATCCCTTCGATAGAAACCACTCTGGATGAGATTTTTGCTTATCTGAATGGAGCCGACAAGCCCTGTATCGTAGCTTTCGACGAGTTCCAGCAGATACAAAATTATACCGAAAAGAATATGGAGGCACTGCTACGTACGCAAATACAACATTGCCCCAACGCCCGCTTCATCTTTGCAGGCAGCGAACCGAGTCTGCTGGTAGATATGTTCAGCCGTGCCAACCGCCCTTTCTATCAAAGCACCTTCACCCTGCACCTCACGAGCATTCCTTTGGATAAGTACACAGCCTTTGCCCGGATGCACTTCCACGAAAACCGGAAGGAAGTGGAAGACAGCCTGATAGAAGAAGTGTATAACAAATTCGAAGGCATCACCCTCTACCTGCAAATGCTGATGAATGAGATATACCTGATGACCGAAAAGGGTGGTACCGCCACTTTCGATTATTTTGAGCCTGCCCTTCTTTCACTTATCCGCAAACAGAGCTTCATCTACCAATCGCTCTTTGCCA
>JAUUPT010000087.1 GCA_030843315.1 Bacteroidaceae bacterium
GAATCCGGCCAGACCACTCCTAAATACTGGGAACTGCGGAAAGCCATGGCAAAACACATGAACGGCGAGAAGCTTGCCAAAGTACCGGCATTAATCAAGCCCATCAACATTCCGGCATTCCGGTTCACAGAGATGGCGCCACTATTCGAGAATCTACCTGCCGCCAAGAAAGACCGTAACATCCGCACGATGGAAGAATACGACCAGGGCTTCGGCAGCATCCTCTACCGCACCACCCTGCCCGAAATGAAGACGCCCTCCCTGCTCACCGTGAATGATGCCCACGACTACGCCCAAGTATTCGTAGACGGCAAGTACATTGGCAAGCTGGACCGCCGCAACGGTGAAAAGCAGTTGGAGTTCCCTCCCTGCCGGAAAGGTGCACAACTCGACATTCTGGTGGAAGCCATGGGACGCATCAACTTCGGACGGGCTATCAAGGACTTCAAGGGTATCACACGAAACGTGGAACTGACCATCAGCGTGGACGGCCGTCCCTTCACCTGCGACCTGAAGGACTGGGAAGTCTACAACCTGGAAGATACATACGAATTCTACAAAGACATGAAGTTCCGCCCCATCGGCTCACTGAAGGACGACCTCGGCCAACGCATACCGGGCTGCTACCGCACCACCTTCCAAGTGAAGAAACCGAGTGACACCTTCCTCAACTTCGAAACCTGGGGCAAGGGAATGGTGTTTGTCAACGGCTATGCATTAGGCCGAATCTGGGAGATAGGCCCTCAGCAAACCCTCTACATACCGGGCTGCTGGCTGAAGGAAGGCGAAAACGAAGTGCTTGTGTTCGACATCGTCGGCCCGCGCGAAGCCAAGTCCGAAGGGCTCAAAGAGCCGCTCCTCGACCAACTGCTCGTAAAAAAGCCGCTCATACACCGCAACGAAGGCGAACAACTCGACCTGTCGGGTGAGAAAGAAGTCTTGTCCGGCAGCTTCAAACCCGGCAACGGATGGCAGGAAGTCAGATTCGACCGCCCCGTCACCGGACGCTACGTCTGCCTCGAAGCCCTGAATGCCCAGGACGGCAAAGACCTGGCATGCATTGCCGAAATGTATCTGCTGGATGAGAACGGCGAGCGCCTGTCACGCGAACCGTGGATTGTGAACTATGCTGACAGCGAAGATGTATCTCACGTCAACTGCTCGGCAGACAAGCTCTTCGACCTACAGGAATCCACTTACTGGAGCACCACGAAAGGTACTGCATATCCGCATGCCATCGTGATAGATTTAGGCGGAACCCACACACTGACCGGACTCCAGTATCTGCCCCGAATGGAAAGTGAAGTGCCGGGCGGCATCAAAGACTTCAAGGTGTATGTGAAATCACAGGCTTTCAAATACTAACCCGCATCCATATAAATGAAAAGGAGCTTGTTCCATCACGGGACAAGCTCCTTCTTTATAAACTACTACCTATCAAAAACTCAATTTCCAGTTATCCTTCCATACAATCACCGGTTTACCGGACTTATCAAAATCAATGGGCAACCAGATATAGCCTGAGTACATCAAGCTATCCGGCTTCCAGATATCAGCCATAAATATATACTTGTCTCCCGGAAGAGAAAGAATGAACGTGCTTTGTCCGCCGAATGTTTTCTCAGCGCCTTTGCCTACAAACGGATGCGGATGCTGTGTCCACGGTCCCCAGATGGAAGGTGCCGAGAACATACGTGCTTCGTTGGGAGCCCATCCGGTACAGCCGGAAGTAATCATCCAATACATTCCGTTGCGCTTCAGCATGGTAGGCGCCTCGTTATGGCCGCCCGGTGCAACGCGGATGTATTTGCCCGAATGTCCCATGTAGTCGTCTGTCAGTTCGGCAATCTGCATCGTCAGGTTTTCTTCTGAAGAGTAGATGTGGTAAGCCTTCCCGTCATCGTCTACAAACAGACCCATATCACGGGACATCTGTCCGCTTTGCAAATCCCGCTTCACGAACAAGCCTTTGTTTACGGCTTCCCGCCATTTCGGTGTCCACCATTCCTTATATTCTTCTTCATCCCATACGGTCGCCTTTTCTTCGGCGGTCATATCTTGCGGATAGATTCCCGGATTAACGCGTCCGGAGCGGATAAAGCGGTAAGGTCCTACCGGAGTATCGCTGACGGCTATTCCTGCACGGGCAGCTTCATAGCCTTTTCCTTTCAACTCCAAGTGAAACCACATGACGAACTTCTTCGTCTTTGCATTGTAAATCACCTTGGGGCGTTCCATGATGCAGCCTTTCTCTATATCACTTCCCGCTTTGTCGGAGACTGACAAAGACACTCCTTCGTACTTCCAGTTGCACAGGTCGGTAGAAGAATAGCACGTCACGCCCACCTGCGTAGAGAATTTCTTATCGGGACGATGCTCGCCGAACCAATAATACTTGCCGCCATAAGACAGCACTCCACCCCCGTGGGCATTGATGTAGTTTCCATCTACATCGTTCCACACACCACCGGGAACAATCTCTTTACTCTTTTCCGGAGAACCCTTAACCTGAGCTCGCATCCCGGAAGGCAACAGCAACAGCATGGAGCAGAAAATTGCTATCGCCCGATTCATTCTAAACTTTGTCATTAATGTATTTTTTAACAGGAATAAATTTTATTTTCTCACAAAACAAAAAAACAACAAGAATCCCTCCGGGAAGGAACAAAAATTCCTCAAAACAGAGAAGAAATCGATCAATATGAGTATTCTAAAAAGGGATAGGTCACAATCTTGAAGAAGCAAGTTCCCTATCCCTTAAAAACAATCTATCACATTATTATCCTGTTGAATATTCAATTACTATTGGCTAATAATTATGAATATCTATATATAAATTTTTTCTAGTTTCATAGCCCCAGCCACAATTATTAAGTCCTCTTACACCTACCTCATAATATCCGCTTTGTGTTATAAATCCGTCATTAAACACAATACTTGCATTCAGCCTATTTGTATCACTACTATAAGTTCTTTGGTCACCATTTTTATAAATAGTCCACATAGTTCCTAAAATATCAGAATCAATATCTACATCTTTACGATTAACATAAAATGGTGTTATAAATGTTTCATCATCTGAAAAGTCAGGAGCTCCTGCGTAAATAATAGACCTTTCTAATTCTATAATATTCCCGATAGGCCCTATTAACGTCGCCTTTACCCATGCAGCACAATTATATTTTTTTTGTACGGCAATTTCCGTTCCAGATGTACCACCTACTGGTTCAATCCCTGCTGACCATGACCAAGAAAGAGAATAGCCCCAAGGCACTCTGCTTACTGAATAGGTTCCAGCAGAGCAAAAAGACTCAGGTCCGGTTAATATAGCACCCGGATATAAAGTGATTATAGCCTTATAATCATTTATACTAAACCCCGTCCAAGAAGAGAGGGCAGTTCCTCCATTCATAACAGAAGAAGGATCTGGATCATTAGAATCATTTGGCGTACCGGGAATTGTAATTCCTGTTGGTTCGTTACGACCTCGCCAATTAGTATGCCTTAGACCCACACAATGACCTAACTCATGTACGATATTATATTTCTTTTGACTTTCGGTCATTACCCTGTTATTTTCAAAGTCCAAATTTACTAAGATTGAATGATAAGGGTCCCCATCAAGAGAAGGATCTCCTGCTGCAGCAACTGCATTATAAGGTAAGATACCATTATCAGGTTTTATTAAAATATCATATTCTGAGCTTGTTGTCAATGACATATATAAACCTGACTGCAATTTATTCCATTCATCTATTGCACTTCCTATCGCATTTCTCCAATTATCATCTCCTGAAACAGGCATTGAAGCATCTATTTTAACAAGGATGTTTGAACGTTTATCTTCACTGACTATAAAATCAGTCCGAGCTTGTCGGGTTATCGCATATTGATGCAAATCCTTTTTAGTGAATATGATGTCCCCTTCAACCAAAATATATTCACCCATATCAATGGCACTTGTTTCATCAAATCCCACTCCCTTTATTATTTCAAGGTATTCACTTTGAATTTGACCACCAACATTTTCTAGCGTTGCACTTTCTCTTTCACATGAACTAATAGTGACAAAGAACATTACAATTAAAATATAACTAATATTTTTTTTCATACATAAATTACATTACTGACTATTTAAAATCCATTCTTTAGGGTTAAAGCGATAGTTCCCCTAAAAAGAGCCACCTCTTTAACCCTATAATCTTTTGATACTATTTCTCTGCCGGTTGGTCGGCTACTGTCGGCCAATACGGGTTTTGATACAGGATTGAGGTCGATGTATCGGCTCCCGAAGTAGCGGTCAGCTGGAACTGCTTCACCATAATTGGTTCCAGGTAGTGAGCCATCTTCCAGGTACAACCATCATAACCCGGTTGTGTAGATGTCTTTTCAAACGGGCGAAGATATTCGCTTCTACTTTCTGAAGATACATTTGCCTGAGATGTCCCATCGGCTATCAAAGTAGACTTTCCTTTATCATCCAAATACCATTTTTCCATCGGAGTATTCCACAAGTGCATACCTTCCATGTGGTAGGGAGTATTGATGAGTTGATCCATTGAACGCCAACGGCGCAAGTCCATATAGCGAAGTCCTTCTGCCAGAAACTCACAACGACGTTCGCGGCGAATGTTATACAGCGTCTTATCGGAAAGGATATTTCCTGCAGTATAAGCGCCCCAGTCATTTTCTGCTTCCTTGCTCATGTCTGTCATATTAATAGTCTTATCAAAATTCTCATCGACATGTGCACGACGGCGAATCAATGTCCAATACTCACGAGCCGTATTATCCAAGATTCCGTTAAGAAGATAACTGGCTTCCATATAGTTCAGCAATGCCTCAACGGAGCGGAAGTAGACCTCTCCCGTGTAACCGCCCCCGTTAGCATAGTGTTTGCGGTTAAAGGAACCACCCTTGTGCAATGCATATCCCGTGGCATATCCACGTTCATTATCACCATTAGTAATAGAAGGATAAGGTTCTGTCATGACAGCATCGGTACCTTCACTGTTATCTACCTCCAAGAAGATATTTGTTTGTCCCGGCTCTTTCAGGAATATACTCAGACGAGAATCCCGATTCACACGAACATTAGCAATATTTTTGTCACCCATATAATAACCGTCACCATCAGCATATGTTCCATGAGTATAAACCGGAGTACCATCCGCCATCAAGAAGTTCTGTACATATCCGCGTGTCAATCCAATGCGGTAGTTACCACGCCCGGCAGCAGCATTAATATTATGAGTAGAAAGACCACGCGCACGCTGACGCCATAAAAGTACTTCGGAAACACCGGAAAGATCTTCTTGGGCAAACATGTCATAATAAGGATTGGAGACCTCATCTGCCGACTGTTGCAGCATACCAGTATTATCAGTCAGGCTTCCTTTATATTTATCAGCAACTGTTTTGGATGCATCAACCGCATTCTCCAAAAAATATTTTATCTCATTATCAATGCTACCACTGGGATATTCATAGCTACTATATAGAGAGGCACCCGGCCAACCTTCTCCACCGGGAACAAAGGCCGTTCCTTTGAAGTTCTGTAACCAAGTGGCTTCAAACAACGCCACCCGTGATTTCAGAAGTTTAGCCACATCCTTATTGATACGGGTAGTAGCCATATCGACATCGCTCATGTAATCATAGGCCTTGTCAAGATCGTCAAGAATGAAGCGCGCCACTTCATTACGAGGCGAACGTGTGCTGGCAGCAATCAGCGCTTCTCTATCGTTGGTAAGCGGCTCCTTTATAATCGGAAAATCACCGAAGAGTTGAAGTTTCTTGAAATATTCGTAAGCACGAAGGAAATAAGCCTCACCTATGTAATGCTTAATGTTGCCTACCGTACCGGATATCGTATTCTGTGCTCCACTCATATCCTCACCAAACTTCGGAAGGACTTCAGACAAGAAGAAATTAATGCGGTAAATACGCTCGAATTTCCAATTATTACCTTCCGAATGGGCTACTTTCCAGCGGTCTAAAGTGTAACGGTCATTGGCATTTACTTCAATCTGATTATCGGTACCCTTGTCTTCTGCAAAAACGCCATAGCTATACTGCTGGTAAGACGGAAGAACATTGGGATATTCATCATTCAAGTTGGCTTCCAGTTGCGCCTCTGATGAATAGTAAGTTTCGGGAGAAACGGTAGACATCGGCTCTCTGTCCAGAAAGTCCTCGCAGGAAGCAGTTCCGGCTGCTAAAGCCACTGCTATCATGGCATTAACTATATATTTATGATTCAGTTTCATATTATTTTCTTTTAATAATGATTTAAAGTGAAACACTAATTCCGAAAGACCATGTCTTTGAAAGCGGGTAAGCATTACCACCACTCTTTATAGCTTCGTTTGCACCGCTATCGGTGTTACCCCCATTGATTGTTTCCGGGTCAAAGAGTTTGGACAATTTTGTACCGGTCCACAAATTCTCACCCGATACGAACACGCGGCAGTTACTGATACCAATCTTACGGATAACAGAAGAAGGAATGGTATAACCTAACTGGAAATTCTTCAGACGGATATAAGCCGCATTCTGCAAATAGCGGGTTTGTTTCTCCTGATTCTTTCTATCATCAAATATTGGACGCGGATAGTAAGCGTTCGTATTGGCGGCAATTTCATGTCCATCCAAGCCGATAGCTTCGCTACGGAAATAATCCTCATGCTCTTTCAGACCAGTTGACCACCACATATTGCCTCTAACTCCCCAGAACATATTAGAATCTTGCCAGAAGTCACGTTTCATCACGCCTTGGAAGAAAAGACGTACATCAAATCCTTTATAGTTGGCATTCAAATCAAGACCGAAGTGATAGCGCGGCGTATTGTTTCCAATCACTTTCAGGTCACCATGGTCATCCAGCGTTTGTCCGCCTTTGGTTATACCTGGCTTGCCATCCAGGTCAGCATACATAATATCTCCAGCCGCCCATTTGGAACCAATAGCATCCTGTGATCCCACATTGTTCAAATGTGCCTGCATTTCGGCGTCAGTTTTAGCAATACCTACAGTTTCAAATCCCCAAATTTCACCAATTTCCCGACCAGCAATGTAAGTAGAAATAGCGTTACTTGGATTACCGGGATAGCGGTCAACGTATGTACGTGCGTCAGCCACATTGAATTTGATGCCATACCCCAATCCAAATCTGGTGCGATCCTGCCAACCAATAGAAAGTTCCCATCCTTTTGTCTTCAAGTCACAGTTATTAGTCTTCGGAGTACCAATACCTAATACAGCCGGCAATTCCTCAGAAGGACCTACCATATTATCGGTATAACGGACATAAGCATCAAATGAACCGGTCAGACGGTTATCAAAAAAGCCAAAATCAAGGCCGATATTCCAAGTACGTACTTTCTCCCATGTCAATGTGGTACTGATAAGATCACCCACGTAAGCAGTATTTGGTTTGATACCACCTTGTAGCCAGCCACCATTAGCCTGTTTCAATGTCATGGAGCGATAGGTGGGATACCATCCATTAGTATTCATGTTGCCCAACTCACCATAAGAGAAACGGAGTTTCAACTGGTTACATACATTTGCAAAATCTTCCCAAAAATTTTCCTGAGCTATGTTCCAACCTAAAGAGAATGAAGGTGATAACTGCCAGCGATTGCCGCGGCGGAAACGGGATGTTCCATCGTAACGAAGGTTTCCTTCCACTAAATAGCGTCCTGCATAATCATAATTGATACGACCAAAGAAGCCTGCTGTAGCCCACTCATTACGATAGCCTCCTACTTCCGGCACCTTTTCCTTTCCGGCTCCATCAATATTCGATATCAAATCCAATTCCGGCAGGTCTTCCACTTGCAAGCCATAACCTTTGGCACTGAAAAACTTCTGGCGCATTTCTTCCGACTGAAAACCACCCATCACTTTGAAGTTATGGACATCATCAAAAGATAATGAATAAGTAGAATAAATGTTCCAGTTCATATATGTCTCCTTTTTATAATCCTGATAGAGACTGTTTGTTCCATTAGTATCTACAATTTCACCGGCAACGTCGTGATTGTAACAGGGAAGTGACACTTCGCGAGTATCTACATTGTTAAGACTATAATTGAACTCAACGTTGGTAATCCAGTTTTTGATAGGCTCAAATACCAAGCTGGCTTGGTGATAGCTCTTGTCTGTCTGTACATTACGGTCTCCTCCCAGAGCCAATTGCATAACGGGGGTTTCGGCATTACTATTAAAATAATAACCATTTTCATCATATACCGGCAAGTTGGGCCATGTCTGACGGCCCACCTTCTCATACAAACTTCCTCCAAATTTTGTGGGGCGTAACATATCCTGACGAACATAGCGCAGGCTATAATTAAACTTCAGCCAGCTGGTCAAATCGGCACCGAATTTGGCGCTTGCATTAAACCGTTTCAAATTATCCGAAGCCGGACGAAGCAATCCGCTCTGATCCAGGTAACCTAAAGAAGCGTAGTAATTGAACTTTTCTCCTCCACCGCTGATACTAAGATTGTGCTCCTGTGAGAAGGCATCATCTTTGTAGAGTTCAGAATACCAGTCCGTATTAGCATAAGCCTCAGTAAAAGGGTCACCAGCAGGTTTTCCCCACTCACTTCCATTAGTAGGCAGACCACCTGTATTCGTACCACCTGCTGCTTGGAAATCGAGCATTTGTTGCAAAACTTTCTCAGAGAATTGTTCTCCTTGATTTGCATTATAAGAAGCTTGATTATAATAATTGGCAAACGTATAAGAGTCCATCATTTCCGGAAGGCGTATCGCACTACTAAAACGGAAACTATTGTTATAGTTGATAGTAGCCTTGCCCGATTTACCCTTCTTGGTCGTTACCAGAATAACACCGAACGGGGCACGCGAACCATAGATAGAAGAAGCGGCGGCATCTTTCAATACGGAGATGTTTTCGATATCCTGCGGGTTTACCGTATTGATATCGCCTTCCATACCGTCAATCAAGATTAGCGGGCTACCGCTCGAACCGTCGCCGATGGTACCGTTACCACGAATATTGATGGACATATTCTTATCCAACTCACCGGTATTGGTCGTAATCTGCAACCCCGGAACCAAACCCTGCAATGCCTGAGTAGCGTTTGCTACGGGGCGTGCTTCGAGTTCCTTGGCTGTTGCCAAGCCCACAGATCCGGTCAGGTTTACCTTCTTCTGCGTGCCAAAACCTACTACGATAACTTCATCCAGCATTTCGGAGTCTTCCGCCATCTTCACGTTGATGGAAGTCTTTCCTGCTACCGGAATCTCTTGTGTTTTGTAACCGATAAAACTAACGATTAACGTGGCATTGGAAGGTACCTTCAGGGTAAAATTACCATTAATATCGGTAATCGTTCCGTTTGTCGTGTTGCCTTTTTCAACAATGCTGGCACCAATAACCGGTCCCAATGCATCTTCCACTACACCTCTTACATTGATTGCTGAATTTTGTGCGTTCAAGAACTGAACATTCAACAGAAGAGTCAAACAGACTACCAAAGCGATATACGCCTTCAGCCCGCGTCCTTCAAAGAACCTCTGTTTTTTCATTGCATAAACTTTAAGATTAAACATTTAATTTGTTTTCCATATTCACGAACTTCATAGTCGTGAAACCGTCGACAAATGTAAATACCTAAAAAGAAAGAAGGCTCTAATATTAGCCTTGTGAGGTAGAATTTTAGTTTCTCTACCTAATTAAATCATAATTCGACTTCGGAGGGCAGTCCGGTAACATTCCGTGCACACAAAAAAGAAACGAAAAATCGTTTTTCATGTATGGATTATGTGAACCGTTCCAGATATTCAGTAGGCAGCATTCCGAATTCTTTCTTAAAGCAAGCGCTGAAATACTTCGGGTCGTTAAAGCCTACGGCATATGCCAGGTCGGAGATGCGCACGGCACTACCTTTCTCTTCCATGATGCGGCAAGCAGCCTTCAGGCGGATGTTGCGGATAAAAGCGGACGTATTCAGTCCGGTCAGAGATTTGAGTTTCTTATAGAGAGTAGACTTGCTGGTGCCCATTTCCTCTACAAACTGGGGCTGGTCGAACTCACTATCCTCCAGATGGCGGTTGACGCAGTCAATGGCACGCTGCATAAAGTCTTCGTCGATGCTGGTATAATCCAGTTCCTTCACTTCAAAGACCAACTGGTTTTTAAAGTCGTGTGCCTTACGCTCCCTGTACTTCAGCAGATTCCGGATGCGGGCATGCAATACCGCCAGATTGAAGGGCTTGCTGATAAAAGCATCCGCTCCTACTTCATAAGCCTCTGCACGGTCTTCTTCCTTATTCTTGGCAGTGAGCAGGATGATAGGAATATGGCTGAGTTCCAGTTTATTCTTCACATACCTGCAAAACTCTATACCATTCATCAGCGGCATCATCACATCCGAGACTATCAAGTCGATATCCTCATTATCGAGCACCGTCACAGCCTCCTGCCCATTTTCTGCCGTATGAACATTGTATTCGCGCTTCAGCAACCTGACCATCAATTGCAACAGTTCCTCATTATCCTCTACCACCAGGATGGTATGCGCTTTTATCTTTTCGGCAGACGCCTCTCCACGCACTTCTTCCTCTTCCAGATAAGTGACCGTCTTTTGTATCGGCAACACCGCCTCTTCATCAATCTGCTCTTCTTTAAAATAAGAGCGGTCGATGGGCAGAGTCACAATGAACTCCGTTCCCTGTCCCTCTTCACTTTCCACCCGGATCTCTCCACCATGCAGCGTCACCAGGTCTTTGGTCAGCGAGAGGCCAATTCCCGTGCCTATGGTATTGAACTTCCGGTAATCCCCCTCATAGAAACGCTTGAAGAGCATCTTCTGCTTTTCTTTGGAGATGCCGCTACCACTGTCTTTCACGTGTAGCTGCACAAAGTCCTTGTCCTCGGCATACGAAAGTGTGATTTGTATATAGCCTCCATCCTTATTATACTTGGCAGCATTCGAAAGCAGATTATAGAGAATCTTGTCGAGCTTGTCCGTATCGAAATAGCCGATAATGGACTCGGGGTTGCAGACCACGGAGAAGTGTATCTTGCGTTTCTTCACAAGCGGCAAGAAGGATTCGGCTTCGTTCTTCACGAACGCAGCCACATCTCCGGGAGAGACGCGCAACTTCAAATTGCCGGTTTCCGCCTTGCGAAATTCCAGTATCTGCTGCAGCAGCCTGATGAGCCGGTTGATGTTATGCCCCAGCACCGTATAAATATCATCATGGCCGGGAACCAGCATTTTCAGTTCGTCCACCGTAGCGGAGATAATGGTCAGCGGAGTAAGCAGTTCATGCGTTATGTTCGTAAAGAACTGCAACTTCACATGGTTCAGTTCTTCCAGTTTGCTCTTCTCCATTTCGCGCAGGTGCAGTTCATTGCGTAGCTGCATCCTGTTCTTTGCGGTCTTGAAAGCGATGTAGATACAGACCACTACTATCAGCACATAGATGGCGTAAGCCCACCACGTAGCCCAGAAAGGCGGCAGTACCACTACTTCAAGCTCCCTGATTTCTCCGCTCCAAATGCCATTCTCGTTCGTGGCCTTCAGGCGGAACTTATACGTACCGCTCTCCAGATTATTATAATAGGCAAAGCGACGGCTGGCATCGGTATACTGCCAATCCTTATCGAAACCTACAAGCTGATAGGCATAACGGTTCAGGTCGGGATTCTTGAAGGTGAGCGAAGCAAACTCAATACTGAAGTTATTGTATTCGTAGGGTAATTCTATTTTCTGTGTAAACGAAGGCATCACGGGCGAAATCCGTTCCCTGACGTCCGGCGCCAGCGAAGCAAACGAACGGTTGAAGATTTTAATATCCGTAATCAGGTAATGCACCTCTTCGTTTCCATCTTGCAGCGTCTCGGGCGAGAAACTGTTGTACCCCTTATTTCCTCCGAAGAACAGTTCGCCATCGCGGCTGCACGAAGAGTGGGCGATAAAGAAATTGTCCTGAAGCCCGTCTGCCGTGGTATACACCCGGACATTGGCCAGCGTTTCACTCGCCGAAACATTCAGCCGAACCAATCCCGTATTAGTTCCCAGCCACAGGCAGCCTTGCCGGTCTTCTTCGATAGAGCCGATCATATCACTGGGAATATTGTATTCGCGGTTCTTTTCGGTGAAAGAATCTTTTGCCCGGTCATACAGATACAAGCCACCGCCTTCCGTACCTGCCCACAGCCTGCCCGATTTGTCGACATGCATGCATAGCACCGAGTTTATCGCCAGTTTGCCATTCGTATAGCTATAATTGCTGAACTTCAGCGTTTCGGGATGCTGTATATTTCCGGTGATATGTATGATACCGCAGTTTACAGTCGCCACCCAGAGGCTGCCGTCCATATCTTCGATAATATCCTTCACATGATACCAGTCGGCAAAGTCGCCGTTTTCAAAAGGAAGTACACCAAACTTATAATGTCCTCCGTCCGCCAGGCTCACTCCCATGCCGCCCCGGCAGCCTACCCAGCAATTCCCCCGGCTGTCTTCGCACAACGCCGAAACACAACTGGAAAAAAGATAAGGGGTATTGACCTCCGTCAGCACCCGGGCCTCATCTCCTTTCTTATAGACAAGGATTCCGCCGTCATAAGTTCCTATCCAAAGTTCCCCGTTTCTGCGCTGAATCATATAATTGACAGTAGGCACACCCGGCACATTCGAGAATCCGGGAATGCGGGAGTTGAAAGTCAGTTTGCCGGTGGCATAATCTTTACGCGCCAGTCCGAAACTTCCCGCTCCAAACCAAAGGTTATTTTCCGAATCGGAAAATATAGCACGCACCGAAGTTGTGGGCACATCATCCTCCATCAAGTTCAGGGAGTGGCTGGTAAAGGGCGGCAAGTCCGTATTCACCATCAAGGCACCTCCGCCAATGGAGCCCAGCCAGATGTTATTGGAATAATCGCGCAGCAGCGCATTGATTTCATCGCAAGGGATGTAGTGCGACGAGTGACGCGATTTATAATTGATGAAGTATCCGGGCTTCTCCCGCTCCATAATGCTCAGTCCGGCGCGGGTGCCAACCCACAAGGTATTCGTATGCAGGTCTTCCACGATATCATAGACAATGTTGTCCGAGAGGCTGGTCTCGTCTCCCACCCGGTGGACGTAGCTCGTATAAGTCACCTTCTCTATGTCTTTGGGATGGTTCAGAAGGAACAAACCGCAATCCCATCCTCCCACCCAGATATTCTGGTCGGTATCTTGATAAATCACGTGCGCAGAGTTCCGTTCGTTTATCCGGGGATAGGCATAAAACTTATCCTCTTTCAGGGAATGGCGGAACAGCCCGTGCGACCATGTCCCCACCCACAAGTCTCCATCCGCATCTTCGAACAAAGACTTTATGGCAGGTTGGGTAAATACCCCCTCGCTCACGCGGCTGTCGTACACAACGAAAGAATCCTCTTCCGCCACATACCGGCATAGCCCGGAATCAGTGCCAATCCATACCCGATTATCCCGGGTGACCGACAGGCAAGAAACCGCATTATTAGGAATAGCGGGATAGATATACTGGCGCATCTCGCCCGTTTTTTTATTGAGCACATTCAGTCCCTCTTGCGTACCTATCCAGAGGTTGCCGTCGTAATCATCGGCAAGGCAAAAAATATTGTTATTAGTAAGCAGTCCGGGAGTATACAGGTTCGACCGGTAGACAGTGACCTGATAACCATCATATTTGCAAAGTCCATATCGGGTAGCCAGCCAGATGAATCCTTCTCTGTCCTGATAAATTTTCTGAACTTCGTCCGTAGGCAGACCGTTGAGCGTAGATATTTGCTTAAAGTCCAGCCGTGAGTTCATGTCGGCATCTGCCGCCCCGGATGTTATAGGAAGCAAAGTCAGATAAACCAATAATACACAGCATCTATAGAGAAAGCAGAAGCCTGCCGTAATACTTTTCATACCATCAGATATTAAGAATCACGGCAAATATAATAGTTTTAAGCTTATGCGAGGGAGAAT
>JAUUPT010000088.1 GCA_030843315.1 Bacteroidaceae bacterium
TACATAGCTTCTACAAGGAAGCTGCTCCGGCACAGAAGCTTGCCGCTTCTAAGGATGAAGGTACAAAGATAGTGTTCTCCGGGCCTGACTTCAAGGCTACATTTGATAAGCAAAGCGGTTTGCTCGAATCTTATATGTATCAGAAGACTGAATACATTCAGGATGGACAAGGTCCCCGCCCCTTCTTCTGGCGTGCACCGACGGATAATGACTACGGAGCACAACTTCCCGTCCGACTCAAAGCATGGAAAGAAGCCAGCTACCAGGATCTGAAAGCCGAAAGCCTTGATGTGTCCAAAGGTATTGATTCTACCACAGTGAAGGTGGCCTACCGTTTCCCGCAGACGGATGCACGCTGGGATATCACGTATAAGATATACGCCAGTGGCATTATCAAAGTCAACAACCGGTTTGTGGCGGAAGGTAACCAGACACCGATGATACCGCGCGTAGGCTTGCGGATGCAACTGTCCGATGCCTTGACAACACTGACTTACTATGGCCGCGGACCGAAAGAGAATTACTCTGACCGTCGCACTTCACAGTTCGTCGGAGAGTATTCCACCCCCATCAAGGATATGTACGAACCGTATGTACGTCCGCAGGAAAACAATCATCGCACGGATATCTACTGGTGTGCACTCACCCGTAAGTCTCAGGAAGGATTGCTGTTCGTTGCCGACAAAACCTTCGAACTGAATGCCTCCAACTATCCTCTGGAAAGCTTGGATAGCGGCGATACGATAGACAACGGCGCTCCGCGTACCGATAAAACCAACCATCGCCACCTCACAGATCCGCGACCGGAAAAGCTGGTGGACCTGTTCATCGACTACCGCATGATGGGCGTAGGAGGAGATAACAGTTGGGGAGCGACCGCGCACGAACCATACCAGATTCATCCGGGTAAGGATAATGCCATTGAGTATGGCTTCTCCATCGTTCCGTTCGATAAAAAGGAGAATTATAAAAGATTAATTCGGGAATATTGAATTTTAACCCCTTCGGATTAAGCATTTATAAAAAGGATGTAGTAAATTTGCTGCATCCTTTTTTACGTTTTAAGACAGATGAGAACTACTATCTGACTGAAACCGATAGGAGTAACCGTATAACAAGAATAATAATCAAAAGAGAAAACAATGAAAGTAATGACTAAAATTATGCTTAGCGCTCTTTGTGCCGCAGCTATGGTAACTTCCGCTTCAGCGCAAGGAGGAAAAGATGTACTGAGCAATGGAATAAAGTATTTGGATGTACCCTATGTAGCACACACCTTGGAAGCTGACGGTCCCGAAGAACTCGTTATCAACTGCGACGAAGTAGATTGCACAACCCTTATAGAATATGTATTGGCAGAATCGCTCACCCCGAAGCTGGAAGACGGCGATATCTCGGAAAGCGTCTTTGCCGATAAGTTGCAAGGCATCCGCTACCGCGACGGTAAGATAGACGGCTATACTTCCCGCCTGCACTACATTGCCGACTGGATAAACAACGGTGTGCGCAACGGCTTCCTCGAAGATATAACGGGAAACATGAGCGCTGACACAGAGAAGCTGTCCCTAAATTATATGTCTTCTCACCCCGAACAGTACAAGCAACTGGCTAACTCCAAGGAGAACGTTGCCAAGATGAAAGAAATAGAACAATCATTGTCCGGCCGTACCGTGCACTATCTGCCCAAGGCAAAGCTCACTGATGCCGGACTGCCGTGGATTAAAGACGGTGACATCATTGCCATAACGACCAATACTCCCGGACTGGATGTGGCTCACATGGGCATCGCTTTCTATGCTGATGATAAGTTGACGCTGCTGCATGCTTCTTCTAAAGAAAAGAAGGTGGTGGTTTCTAAAGTAACCCTGTCGCAGATGCTGAAGGACAACAACAAGTGGACGGGAATCCGTGTACTGAGAATGAAGAAGTAAACCGGAGAATAGCATAACCGGGAGAATTCTGTTGATTCTCTATATAAGTAGTGAGCCTCATACGAGGCTCACTACTTGTTTTAACAGACCGGACAACTCAAAGGTTTCATTCTTTATATCGGTTATCCGGTTCTTTCCTTCCGCCGTCAAAGCAAAGCGCATCTGACGCTTGTCTTCCTTTCCGATCAGGCGGGTAATCATCTTCTTCTCTTCTACCGAGCGAATGACTTTGGAAGTATTGGAAGCCGACAGTCCCAATGCTTCGGCTATTTCGCTGGAAGTGAGTTTTGGGCTATTGAACAAGGTGCACAACAACATTCCTTCGTTTAATGAAAGATCGTACTTCTGCATAAACTGCACCTCAAACTCGGCAATCGCCCGATAGACATCACGGATTTTGCATAAAGTCTCCATATCGTTTAAATAAAAAGGTTTACATTTGACTTGTCTGCACGCTCCATATAGGTGGCTACTCCACCTATGGTGACATCGGCAAGCAGTTCTTCGCGATGAATGCCCATCATATCCATAGACATCTGGCAGGCAATAAACTCTACGCCCTGTGCCAACGCCTGCGAACGCAGGGATTCCAAAGAATCCACTCCTTTACGTTTCATCAGGAAGCGCATCATACGGCTGCCCATACCGAACATATTCATCTGCGACAGTTTCAGTTTCATGGAGTCGGATGGCAGCATCATGCCAAACATTCTTCCGAAGAAGTCTTTCTTCACCCGGGGTTTCTGCACTTTCTTCAGAACATTCAGCCCCCAGAAGGTGAAGAAGATGGATACTTTCTGCCCGGTTGCTGCCGCGCCATTGGCAAGGATAAAGGTAGCCAGAGCTTTGTCCAGGTCGTCACTGAATAGAATCAGGGTCTTTCCCCTACCCCCGCCCGAATGGTCGGCAGAAGGACAGGCACAGGCGGGATCACCTTTCTCTATCACTACCGTGTAGCGACCTTTCTCTTCATGCTTCTCAATCAGTTTATTGCCCGTAGTGTCGCACCAGGCAGAGGCATCGCGGGCAAAGCCGGCATCGGTTGCAACAATCTCCACCCGCTCGCCGGCAGCAATGCTGTCCATTGCTTTCTTAACCTGCATGATAGGTCCGGGGCATTGCAACCCACAAGCATTGACCTTCAACGGCGCTTTTTTCGGAACAGAAACGAAAGGCGCTTCTGCTTTCGCCGAAGGCGCTTCACCCGAGGGACGAGGTAACGGAGCTGTCGCAGTAGAATAAGTTTTGTAGCCGCCTATCAGGTTGCGCACATTCCGATAGCCACGTCCCATCAGGACACGTTGAGCCAGATAACCGCGCAGCCCTACGGCACAGAACAGCACAACAGGCTTGTCCGTCGGGATTTCGGCAAGATGTTCGCGCATTTCATCCAGCGGGATATTGATAGCACCCGGGATAGTACCGAAAGAGAATTCTTCGGGCGTGCGGGTATCAATCAGCATCACGTTCTCTTTTTGCTCAGCCAGTTCGCGCCAGGAGATAGCGGGCATGGCACCGCTGATAATGTTGGAAGCTACATATCCGGCAATGGCGATAGGGTCTTTGGCCGATGAAAAAGGTGGTGCATAGGCGTGCTCCGTTTCCATGAGGTCGTATATAGTACCGCCGTGCTTGATGAGTCCGGCTATCTGGTCGATGCGTTTGTCCACTCCCTCATAGCCTACACATTGTGCTCCGTAGAGCTTACCGGTCTTTGGGTGGAACGTCAGTTTCAAGGTCAGAGGCAATGCATCGGGATAATAACCGGCGTGCGAGGCAGAGTGAGTGACTGAGCTTTGATACTCCATGCCCCACTGCTTCAGGCGCTTGGCGGCGAGTCCCGTAGAAGCTACGGTCATATCGAAAACCTTAGCGATGGAAGTGCCGATGGCTCCTTCGTAAGAAACGGTATTACCGAACACCATATTATCGGCAACGATACGTCCCTGCCGGTTGGCGGGATTAGCCAAGTAATTGAGCCAGGGCTTTCCTGTCAAAGGATGGGGATATTCGATGGCATCGCCCACGGCATAGATGTCTTTCTCGGAAGTTTCCAGGTGTTCGTCTACCCAGATGCCGCCCGTTTCGCCCAGCTTCAGGCCGGCTTGTTGTGCCAATGTCGTGGCAGGACGTACACCGATAGATAGCAATACCATATCGGCAGGAATGGTTTTGCCGCTTTTCAGGAAAACGGTAAGCCCCTGGTCTGTACGCTGAAAGTGTGTAACTCCTTCTTCCAGATACAGAGATACCCCTTTGTGCAACAAGTGCTGGTGGATGTGCGTAGCCATGGAGAAGTCGATGGGAGCCATAACCTGATTACCCATTTCGACTACGGAAACAGACACTCCGGCATGATGCAGGTTCTCCGCCATTTCGAGCCCGATGAAACCGGCGCCTACAACAACGGCACGCTTCACGTGCTTGTCGGTGATATAGGCTTTGATGTGATCGGTATCCTCGACATTGCGCAAGGTGAAGATGCCTTCAGAATGAATACCTTCCAAAGGTGGCTTCACGGGATTGGCTCCCGGAGACAAGAGAAGCTTGTCATAGCTTTCTTCGTATTCCCGTCCCCCGGCATTGCGTATGGTGATGGTTTTGGTCTGGGGATGGATGGCAAGTACCTCGTTCTGTACCCGTACCTCAATACGGAAACGCTTGCCGAAGGATTCGGGGGTCTGCACCAACAGCTTTTCACGTTCTGCAATAACACCACCTATATAATAAGGTAGACCACAGTTGGCATACGAGATATGAGGACCTTTCTCCAGCAGAAGGATATCAGCCGTCTCATCCACTCTTCTCAATCGGGCGGCTGCCGTGGCTCCACCTGCTACACCGCCAATAATTACATATTTCATCTTCTTTGCTTTTACGTTTGACGATACAAAGAAAAGAATTATTTCTCAAACAAAATAGTTTCCACAGGAAAATAATGTTAACCGACTTATTATTAGCAACAATAGCCACTAATAAGAAACGGATTACCACAGATATTAATAAGAATAATCTGTGATAATCCATTCAGTATGTGAGTATCGGAAGATGCTTTACCAGCCAAGCTTAGAGAGACCGGCAGCCTTATACCACGCAGTGGAACGATAGGCAGTATTAGCAGCCTCCCTATCATCAGATGGTATATAATGAGAGACACCGCAAGTTTCATCTTCCGGAATAGGGAATAATTCTTGAGCCCCACCCGTAAAATTCTTAGGAGTAGTCTTCCAATAGACAATGGCATTATTAGCAGCAGCATTCCATTCATCCATATCAACTAATAAATACTGCATCAATTGTCTCAAATCGTAATATCCTGTATAATCATAATCAGGAGAATATCCTTTAGTCTTATTATAGTCAAATACATTATTCTGAAGCACACTGTAGCTTGGCGAAGGAGAAGATAAGAGCTGGTTTGTAGCAACTGCCAACTCATCCAAAGCATCACACTTCACCACAGCCACAGAGACACCTCCCGTCCAATATTCATCCTTCACCGGGATTGACTCATTATAAAGTGCTGCATAAGGCTCATAATACGCTTTACCAATTTCCACTCCAACATTTTTGGTCGCAAACATAGCAGGCACAACCTTATCGTATGGGGCACCCGGACCGGGTATTTCCGTAGGAGAGCCGATGATGTAATCTGCATATTCGCGTAATTCATAAGCCACCTCTATAGTCTGTCCGAAGCAAGCATCAAACAGAATAAATTCCAAGTGAGGTGTATTCTTAAAGACAGAAACCATATCCGTGATATTCAAATAATGCGTACCGTCTGTCACATCCTGCCCTATCCAGCGGGAAGAGGGTTTCTCTACCGGAGGCAGCGGATTAGGAATCCATCCGTTACCATGCGACCAAACGACCAGTCCATAGCTGTCAGCAGGATATTCTGAGAAAGCGCGGTTCATTGCTTCCTGCATCACCGAGGCATCCGTCGAAACCTGCTCCTCATACTCCTTGACCACTTCTTTCACAACTTCCCCTTTCTTGTTCTTATAGATATGATAAAGCCTTGGAGCAGAACCCCTCTCATCTATATAGACTAATAAGTTGCAAGTGTTTCCGTCAACAGCCGCCATTCCTTCCATCATCTCGTTTACATCAGTAGATGCAAAGGAACTCAATGTATTATCCGCCATGATATAAGCCAACACCGTACGAGTATCTCCCTCGCTTGGCGGTTTCGGTTTATCTTTATCGCATGACGACAGAAGCAGCGCCATTCCTAATAATAAAAAGGTATATATCTTATGTAGTCTCATACGCTAAATTTATTCCTGCGGTTTCTTAAAAGTAAAAACAGCCGGCACTATCGCCTCCAGCACTATTCCTTTGTTCTTGCGGTATTTCCCTTTTATCTTCGTAGCCTCCTTTTCCAGCTTGGCTCTGTTCTCGGAGAAATAAATCATGCACGTATAGTCGGGCTTGTTCATATCATATTCCAAATGATTCTTCAGCTGGTAGGTATATAAATCGCGCTTGGGCAGAAAACCGTTTTTGTCCAGTTCTACGCTGTCCAGCACTTGTACTTCGGTATAATATACTGTTGAATCATTGAAGGAGGCAGCCACCCCGAAAGCATATACCGCCTTCTCCTTATCTTTGTGAGTAAATGCCGAGCACAAAACAAACGCCAGTGTTACGACAAAAAGTATACGAACGTATTTCATATCAATTAATGTGTTAATGTGACAAATCGCGACAAAGATAACAAAAAAACCGGCTATCTATAATAGACAGACCGGTTTTTAATACCTTCTATTTGTCGGAAACTGATATTTCTTATTTATCCTAAATAAGATTTGAGCAATTTACTACGATTACTTTGTCTTAATCTTCTGATTGCTTTTTCCTTAATCTGGCGTACACGTTCACGGGTCAAACCGAATTTGTCGCCGATTTCTTCTAATGTCATTTCTTGTTGTCCGATACCGAAAAACATCTGTATGATTTCTTTTTCCCTATCGGTTAACGTAGAAAGTGCCCTATCAATTTCCCTCGCAAGAGACTCGTTCACTAAAGAGCGATCCGCCATGGGAGAGTCGTCGTTGACCAGCACATCGAGCAAGCTGTTGTCTTCTCCTTCTACGAAAGGTGCGTCCACCGAAATGTGGCGGCCCGAAACCTTCAACGTATCAGAGATCTTATCAACAGGGATTTCCAGTTCATCGGCAAGTTCTTCGGGAGACGGACGGCGTTCGTTTTCCTGCTCGAACTTAGAGAAGGCTTTGCTGATTTTATTCAGCGAACCTACTTGGTTCAACGGCAGGCGCACGATGCGCGACTGTTCTGCCAAAGCTTGCAAAATAGACTGACGTATCCACCATACTGCGTAACTGATAAACTTGAAACCACGTGTTTCATCGAATTTCTCGGCAGCCTTAATCAGTCCTAAATTACCCTCGTTAATCAAGTCGGGCAAACTCAAACCTTGGTTCTGGTACTGTTTGGCTACAGAAACAACGAAACGCAGATTGGCACGTGTCAGCTTTTCAAGCGCGATACGGTCACCCTTGCGGATGCGCTGAGCGAGTTCTACCTCTTCTTCGACAGTAATGAGATCTTCGCGACCGATTTCCTGCAAATACTTATCAAGAGAAGCGCTCTCTCTGTTAGTGATACTTTTTGTGATTTTTAATTGTCTCATTCTTCTAAAACAGATTTGGGTTGCAAAGTTACGACAATTTATTTTGTTACAATAATCTCCCGCCAACTTTTTCACCTAATTTATATCTTATCTATAATAACAAAAAGGATGCCGGCAAATGTTCTGCCGACACCCTATTTTCTTCTTTGTTTGCTTAAATTACAATCTTCTTACCTATCTACCTGTTTTTTTTATTCTTGAGTCAGATCTACTGCATAGCTTGCACGCTTGCCTGACGGGAACATACCGGTGATGAACAATACCTGCTCGGGAGACTTCGTAGCATCCTTCAACACTTTTTCCAAATCATCTACCGATTTCATCAGTTGATTGTTGGCTTTCAGGATAATGAATCCTTTGCGGATACCGGCATCAGCCATCTTACCGTTGGTAACACCCGTTACTTCCAGTCCATAGCTCAAGCTCAGTTGTTTCTTCAGTTCGGCAGATACCGGCTTGAAGGCTGCACCCAAAATATCCATTCCGGCATCTTGCACTACCTTCGTGGTACCTTGTTCGTTCTTGAGAGTGATTTCAAATTCTTTTTCTTTCTTGTCACGAACTACAGTTACCTTTACCTTGTCGCCCGGACGATATTTAGTCAATATCTCTTGCAGGTCGGTGAATTTATGTACAGGTTTGCCACCCAGTGCCACGATTACATCATTCTCTTTCAATATACCAGCTGACGAACCGCCTTCGATAACCTCGGCAACGAACACTCCATCTTTCACACCCAGTTCATCGGCTTTCTTCTTCACTTCTTTAGCTTCTTCCTCATCCATCTGCAAGTTTGTGCCCAAAGAGCCACCCTTGATTCCGAGAAGAACGCGTTGTACGGTACCAAATTGTTTCAAGTCGGCTACTACCTTTGTCATGATGCTGGTAGGGATGGCAAATCCGTAACCGGAATATGCACCCGTAGGTGAGTAAAGCATGGCGTTGATACCAACCAGTTCACCTTTTGCATTTACCAGTGCACCACCACTGTTACCTTGATTGATGGCAGCATCCGTCTGGATGAACGACTGGATATTTGCACCTTGTCCGTTGGTGGCAGGAGCGCCGATAGAGCGAGCTTTCGCACTAACGATACCGGCCGTTACGGTAGAGTTCAGATTGAACGGGTTACCTACTGCCAATACCCATTCACCTACTTTCAGTTGATCGGAGTCACCAACCGGGATTGTCGGGAAATCCTTGCCCTCAATCTTAATCAGCGCCAAGTCTGTGCTGGGGTCGGTACCGATGATACGTCCCTTCAACTCAGTGTCGTCGTTCAGCTTCACAGTGATTTCATCAGCACCCTCCACTACGTGGTTGTTCGTCACGATATATCCGTCTTTGGAAATGATTACACCGGACCCGAAACCTACACGCGGCTGAGTCTGAATCTGGCGTTGCTGGCCGCGGCCGTCTCCAAAGAAGAAATCGAAGAAGTCCGGCATAGCCTGCACGGTCTGGGTTTTACCTAATTGCTTCGCACGTATATGCACCACAGCATGAACCGAGTTCTCTGCTGCTTGTGTCAAGTCCACAGGCTGAGCATCCGTTGCTTGGAAAGCTGCCAACTGCAGATTGTTTGGGTTCTGTTGGAACAACTCGCTGAATGGAGCAGGCTCTTCTTTATTCAGCATCTTATAAGTAGTCAAACCAGCGACTCCCGAGCTAAGGAGTACGATTGCTGCAACCCCAAGGATGTTTTTTGTTGTCTGTTTCATACTATTCTTTCTATTCATTTAATTGTTAATATTCAAGTCTTGTTTAACATTACGACGTTAAAATAACGACAAAAAACGTTCAGTTATTCCGCTTGTCACCTATTTTTGTTCTCTTTTAACAGTGAATATTTGGGGCTTAACAGCGGTTAACGGCAGGGACTGACAAATTAGCATTTGTGCACGATTACTGACTGTTAAAAGACTGACAAATAGGGCATAAAAAAGCGCATCATCTGTTCGGCTGAAACGGATGATGCGTTTGGGTCAAACAGATGATGCGTTAGGGGCAAACAGACCATGCGTTTGGGGTAAACGCACCATCTGTTTCGATGGGGTGGATATTACCTAATAATCCCGGTAATCAATGTCCATGTGATAGTCCCATTGCGGGAAGTAAAGGTTGCCTCCCTCCCACTCTACTTCGCCACGCTGGAAGTCGACGGTTTCGCTACGCGGGTACTTCTTTTCAGGTACCAGCGACATACCGTAATCGGTGTTCACAATCATGCGCCAGGAGTCGATACCGCCCAGGAAGAAATATTCTTCGTCGGCATTGCGGGCATAGGTAGGAATGCCGAATGACTGGTCGACAGGCACCCAACCGACACCCTCGAAATAGACTTCCGCCCAGTCGTGCAGGTTCCATGCACGCGGATGCATCATGAAGCCGCTTTGGAAATGGGCGGGAATGCCACTAATGCGGCAAAGCGTGATGAACAGCAGGCTAACCTGGCCGCAATCGCCATGACCGCTGTCCAATACATACTCCGGGATATTCTCAATCGTGGAGTATTCGCGTGCAGACGCCCACGGGAACTTGTCGTTCACCCAGCGGAAGATGCGTTTTGCCTTCAGGTAAGGATTGGTTTCACCGGCTGTCAGTTTGGCAGCAAGTTCGCGCAGGCGCGGAGAGAAGATGATATGTTTCTCGCGTTCGGCGGTATATTCCTTATAGAGAGCGGTGGTGGTGTCGTATGGCTGCACGTCTTCCGGTTTCAGGTTATGCCACTCGCCGTTGGCGGTGTACTCAAAGGTTTCGGAAAAGACGGTAGGCTCGCCCTGCACGGCACGTTTCTCCATGTAGAGCGTGCTGTGGCAACACTCCTTCGGGGAGAAGGTGTACTCCGGTTCGCTGGCAGAGATAAACCCTACATTTTGCTGGCGCGCCTGGTCGGTACGGGGGAAGGGAAGCCAGCAACGGATTATCTTTCCGGCAGGCACGGCATTGCTATCCACGGTCAGCGTATAGGTGACGCGCATACGTTTGGGGGCTACAATGGGCTTACCTTCTTTCTTCACGGCAGCGATAATCTCGGGCAGATTCTCCATATTCACCTTATCGCTGGTGCTGGGGGCAACACCTTCTTTGGCGGCTTTGATGTAATAGCAGGCGGAATCTACGCGGAACAGGTTCGGCCCGGCATTGCGGAAGTAACGCTTCTCACCGTCCAGCACCATGTATTCCAGTGCTTTGGATTCTTCCCACTGGCGCATCTGTTCGTCGGTCACATCGGGGATGTATTTGCGGATGTAGTCCTTCACCTGGCTTTCTGTCAACCGGAAATCGGTGAGCAGGCGTTGGTGCAGGTCTTCTTCCCAACTGTAAGGCTTGCTCTCCGGCTTCGTGCTGCAGGCAGAAGCGAGGAGGAACAAAGCAACGATATATAGCAGCTTTTTCATAGATGTATCATTTATAGTTTCACAACTCCAATACCCGGCAGGTCGGGCAGCGTAATCTTACCTTTCACCACTTCCATACCTTTGAAGCGGTCGTTAGCTATCAGCAGATTGCCGTCGAGGTCGGCAAAGTCCACAGCGGGAGAGAACTGTGCGGCGGCAGAGCAGGCGCACGAAGTCTCGGTCATACAGCCCACCATCACCTTCATGCCCAGCGCACGTGCCAGGGTCACCATCTTCCAGCCTTCGCGCATACCGGTACATTTCATCAGTTTGATGTTGATGCCGGTAAAGGCATCCTTCAGTCCGGCAACATCTTTCAATCGCTGGATGGACTCGTCGGCGAATACCGGCAACGGGCTTTGCTGGGTTACCCAAGCGATGTCGTCCAACTGTTCCTTCGGCATGGGTTGCTCTATCATGACGATGCCCTTTTCCTTGAGCCAGTGTATCATGTCGAGTGCATAATGCTTGTCCGTCCAACCCTGGTTGGCATCGATGGCAATCGGAAGGTCGGTCACCGAACGGATGGTTTCAATCATTTCCTTATCGTTCTCACGTCCCAGTTTCACTTTGAGGATATTGAACTGGTCGGCGCATTCTTTGGTCTTTTCGCGCACCACGTCGGGGGTATCGATACCGATAGTGAAGGTAGTGGAAGGAGCTTTCTCCTTATCCAGTCCCCAGATCTTGAACCAGGGAGCTTGCAGCAACTTGCCCACAAGGTCGTGCAGGGCGATGTCCACGGCGGTCTTGGCAGCAGCGTCTCCTTCCGAGAGGCTGTCTACATAGGCCAGGATATCTTCCAGCTGGAAGGGGTCGGAGAAGCGGTCGATGGTATCTTGCACCTTCTTCAGGAAGGCGAGCACGCTGTCCATCGTACCCAATTCGTGTTGCAGGTAAGGCGGCATGGAAGCTTCACCGTAGCCGATGATGCCGTCGTATTCTATTTCCACCTGTACGTCGGGAGTGGTGGTACGCGAGTAAGTAGCCACCGTAAACACGTGGCGCAGTTTTAATTCATAGGGAAAGAAACGCAATTTCATCTTGGGCGTTACCCCTGCCTTGCTGTTGACGTTGAACAAAGGAACGTTTTTTCCTGCGGCAAATACATTATTGGCAACGATGCCTGAGCCGAGTGCGGCAAAAGCGGCGGTCTTCAAGAAATCTCTTCTGTTTGACATAATATTACTGTATTAATGAGTTCATTTTTACCATTGATAATACGGATTCGTCTCCGTTGTATTGAGCGATGCTTCCTTATTTATATAAGGTATCACGCGCGCGGAGAACAACAAACGTCCGAGGTTGTATTCATCGAACAATTCGTCCGCAGGGTCGAAACTGCTGACGTGCACATCTCCTTGCGAATGGATGAAACGCTTGTTGCCGATGTACATACCCACGTGCACCACCCGTTCTTTACGCTCCGGTGTTGCCTTGCGTCCGAAGAAGATCAAGTCTCCCGGTTGCAGATTGCTGAAATCCGGTGCTATGTCGATGTGCTCACCCACATAAGCCTGCTGTGAAGCATCGCGCGGAATGATGATATCGTGCATGAAAAGGATGGTACGCATAAATCCGCTGCAATCCACGCCTTTGGAAGAAGTGCCCGCCCAAAGATAAGGAATGCCCATCATGGTGTGTGCCGTACGGATAATGCCGGCAGCATCCTGCTTCAACGCCGCACGCCATTTCTTCTCGGGCATAGAGATGGACTTGGAGATATATCCCTGGCGACCATCGGGATAAGTCACCTTATAGAAAGAGCCTTTCGTTCCCTCCCACTTCAGCCGGTTGCCGGCAGCGACGTCCGAAACCGTCTGCGAAGTTTCATTGGGTTGCGAATAAATAAAGCCGTAATGAGACGTCACCACTACCTTCTCGGCGTGATTCCAGGCAGTCAGTTCTTCTTTCGTCACGGGATGGATGCCCACGCGGTGCACCCATGCGATGTAATTGTCCGGTGTCTGAATGCGATACCAACCATCGCGTTGCAACACGCGCACCGGCATACCCATCAATCCCTGCGTCATCATTTCCGAAGAGAAGTCCGGATCTACACGAAGGTTAGATACCGACACATTGACAATGCCGTACGTCTTGCCTTCAAGCCCCTCTTCATCCGGGAGCAACTGCAAGCAATCCATCACTTTATAGCCCAGCTTTGCCAGTCCGTCCAGCAACCCGGCCTTTGCCTCTGCCGAAGTAGTGACGCCACGCAGCATAACGTTCTTTCCCGAGAAAGAATAGTCTACATCAAACAAAGCAACGCGCTTATCCGGTGCATAGGTCTTTTTCAAATTGTCAGACAGTTGCGATACTTCCGCAGGAATTGTACGGTCTCCTACTTCCGCAGCGGCAGCAAAAAGGGGAATCAAGAGAAATAATGAAAGAAGGGAGATGAGTTTTTTCATCGCTTTAATGAGTTTGGGGGTTATTACTGTTAGCAAAGCTACAAAAATATTCCAAAAGAGATACATTTTTTTAGCAATTTTAAGTGACATACCATAGGATTGACACCGATTATTTAACGTGAATCCGATATAAAGGACACCCGTTAGTGAAACAAAGCAAGTACTGCAACGTTACTGCATCCTATTTGCAGTGACACTGCAAGTGTATTGCAGCAGCACTGCAAATACAATGCACCAGCACTGCAATGATAAGTATCAGCGTTTCAAAAAAAGAATCTGTCCCAATCTGTGTAATCTGTGGTGAATTTAGTATCTTTGTCCCCCCTAAAGCAGTTGGTCGGTCTGTCGCTTGCGCCTCGTGTGCATGAGGAAAGTCCGGGCAACATAGAGCATCCTACTTCCTAACAGAAAGCTGTCCGTGAGGGTAGAGTAACGCAGAAGAAAATAACCGCCGTTTCCTTCGGGTTGCGGTAAGGGTGAGAAGGTGGGGTAAGAGCCCACCAGTCTTGTGGCGACACAAGGGCTGTGCGTCTTGGGAGTTGTAAGGTCATGTATACCGACGTTATGAGAGTTGCTCGCTCCATGTCGG
>JAUUPT010000089.1 GCA_030843315.1 Bacteroidaceae bacterium
CAAATGACTTACGATGCCACAACAAACGAAATCACCTGCACAGGCAGCAAAAAGGCAATGCCATTGCTTAAAGCTGACTATGAAACCGCCTTCACCGCCACAGCCATCCAAGCCCATACCGCTACGCCCCCAGCTACAGCTACCGCCGCCGGTATGTACACCCCCAACGAATTAATAATATTACGCATCATCACCGAAGGCGCCACTGATGCCACCACCAACGACGACCTGATACAAACCTTCGCCGTACAATTCGTAGATGGAAACGGCGCCAACGTAGACTTCGCAGCCGGAAAGAAACACACCGTAAACATCCTATTCCCAAGCACCCTCAAATATCCGCAAATTACTATAACCGCCCCCGCAAGCTGGACAGAAAACAACAAAACACCAGCAGATGGTTTAGGGGGTAATCAAAGTATAAATGCCAAACCCGGAGATTGGGATAAGAACGATAATGGCACACCGGTAGAAGGTGGTTTAGGCACGGAAACAGCCCCAACAACTTAATCAATAAAAACAAAACTATATGAATAAACTAATCCATTACATTATCTTTTGCAGCCTGTTCTTCACCGCTTGCAGCGAAGAAACACTGCCCAAAGACACCCCTGTCTCCCCCGACGGTAAAGGGGTAGAAATAATATTGAATCTTGCACCGCAACCTCTGCAAGCCCCTGCCCCGACAACCAAAAGCAGTGCAGGAAACAATAACCCCAACGTATTGGCATCCTCCCGCGAAGGAGCCATGTCCCTCGAACTCCTTGCCGAACAACCCGACGCTGCAACCCGCGCAACGGAAGTAGAGGAAACGACAATCGACAATGCCTGGATTTTCCTGTTCGATGGTGTTTTTTCTGATGGAACTAACGGCACCAGTGCCAATGATCCGACGCTAATCAAGAAACTATATAAATCGGACTTTCAAAACGATAAAGGCATACGATTAACTAAAGTTGGTACTTCCGGGAATCAACAGATTATAGTGCTTGCCAATAGCTTTGATCCGGCACTTGCCCAAAATCTCATAGAATATAATGGCAGCAATAGTGCCCAGGCTTCAAAATATTCCAGTCTCAAAGAATTGTTCAGTACAGTGGATATACCTGCTAACGGACGACTTCCGATGGTCGGTACAAAGGATGTTGAGATTCCGTCTACTTCAGAAAATGAAGTAAAAATTGAAGTCCCGGTGACACGCATCGTAGCAAAAATCACGATGAATGTAAAGTTAGCCACCCCTGGAGATTTTTCTGATGGCTACTGGACAGCACAGTTATGTGACATTGCACCGGCATACTGGTATCCAAATCCAGATGTAACAACAACCCCATTTCCCGAAGCTACTAAAACATTCAACTTTCCTGACGAAGAAAATATCACACTCACCGGAAACTATACGGCATTCACATGGTACGCTCCCGCAAACCGCCGCGGCAGTAGCACTGCCAGCAGTACTACTGGAGCCGACCGTTTCACAAACGCTCCTGATCGGGCAACCTATGTCAGACTAACCCACTACAACAAGGCCAACAATATTTTTACCCAAAGAAATTACTATATCCATTTGGGAGCCAATTTCACCGATGATTATAATATACTCGGAAATACACACTACACCTACAACGTAACCCTCTATCTCAATGCCGGCGAAGATTCGCGAGTGAAGAACATCACAGCAGTATATGCCGGAATGTTCGGCGGGGAATTGAAAGCTACTGGTGGGGTGTGGCAATTTACCAAAGAGTTATGGGTGCAGTCGGTAGATGCAGCAACAGGAATTTCAGCCTCTACTATGGGAACTGATACATACAACGGCAAAAGTAATACTCTTAGCAAAAAAACAAACAATCCGGCACAAATATGCTTTAAGAAAAATGAAGGTTATTTAAACATCAATTCAACCACTGACTCTAATTATCGTTGGTATTTACCTGCTCAACGACAACTGGATGGCATTTGGATAGCGCAAAATTCTTTTGATAATTCCGCCCAACTATCGGATGTATATTGGAGTTCAACGTCAGCATGGTGGGTAGATTTCAAGATTGGTTCCTCTAAATCAGATACAAGTAATGGCTACAATAGTAATAAAGTCCGTTGTGTTATAGAGTTGGAAAGTACACCATCCTCGAAAGAAGAACAATAAAAATAGAATAAAATAATGAAAAACAAACATTTATTTATTATTGCAACAGTATGTGCACTGTGCACCTTCGGAGCACAAGATGCAAGAGCACAAAAAATGTATATGGATGGTGAAATGCTCATTCTGGACTGCGGCTCTGACTCGGGCTTTCCGCAAAATATAGTCGAAAAGCAAACTGGGCAAAAGGCTACCATTCAAAATGACATAAACCTGATACATGGCTCACAAAATAAGACAGTATACCAGAAACTGGAGATAGAAACATCAAACAATAGCAAAGTAACATGGACTGCTGCTTATAATGCTTGCGCAGGTAAAAACAAAGACGGTGTGACAGTTTGGCGTCTTCCTACCCAGCGTGAGATGCATCTAATATCTATCTTCGGTACTTCCATTAAAGAACTAACAAAGAATGAATTAGCAATATGTTGGGCTTTAACGGAGCAGCCCAATGAGGGTGGTTGGTATGTACGTCCCGACGGCTTTTCGGCAGCAGCAAGCAAAGCTGTATCTGTCACTGAAGACAATAGAGATATATACTATCGTTGCGTCCGGGAAATTCCTGTAACGGAAACGGCTCCTGCTACACAAGTATCAAAGAAAACAAAATAAGTAGCAACTAACGGGGAAGCATAAAGATATGATTCGGAAAAAGAAAACATGCAAGCACTGTTCATTGCAACAGTCAGCCCTGTTGTGGCAGCATCGTCGCGAAGGTAAATGTATTGTTAAAGGTACAAAGCAAATGATTACTTCTACCCTAAACTTGATTTTGCCACAAATATACGATAAATTTGTGGCAAAATCATAATAAATAAAAGCAACATTATGGAAAACTTAGGCTATCCATTTTGCCCGTTGCGGCGGATTTGTAATCAACCGCTTTCGAGTTATACTGCAGGAGTTAGATTGACTGTTAATCCTAACGCATTTATAATCCGATAGAATGTAGCAACGCTTGGAACAATAATTCCTTTTTCAACCCGTGAAATATAAGACTTGTTTACACCAATTCGTTTGGCAAGTTCTTCTTGTGTCAAGCATGCATTCTTACGTGCATCCAAAAGAATCTGACTTGTATAAAATGTATATGCTTCTTCATCAAATTGGGCACGTTCCGGCGTCCCGGGAGCTCCATATTGGGCATCCAATACGGCACTGTAATCTCTGATTTTGTGGTCATTTGTCTGCATAATAAGCCTCCTTTATTTTAAGTGCTTTTTCTATTTCTCCCGACGGGGTCTTTTGAGTTTTCTTTTGAAAACCATTAAATAAAACGACTATTTGTCCGTCGTCAAAAATAAAAAATACACGGTATATATTACTATTATATTCCATACGGAGTTCATATAGTCCGTCACGTATGAATTTGATAAACTTAATCGGCATTCTTTCCTCTGTTTCAAGTAAAGAGATAATATAGTTTAATTTTATCACTTCTTTTGCAGAAAGAGTAGCTATGAACCTTTCAAAATAGCCGCCGTATGTAATTATCTTGCGTTTCATCCGACAAAGATACTCAAAGTTGCATAATAGTACAACAAAACCGGCGGTTTTCTTTTTTATTATGATTTTCAACCCGCCAGAAAATAAAAGATATGATTCGGAAAAAAGAAACCATGCAAGCACTGTGCATCGCAACAGTCAGTCTTGTTGTGGCAGCATCGTGCATGCAGCACGGTAGCCGAGTTGCTGCCGGAAATGAAGCAGTAGCCGATTCTGCCGAAACCCGTGTCTCCCATCAGTTGGTTCTTCCCACTCCCCCGGCAATCCTCACAGATGCCGACGACTGCGCAGCATTCATCGCAGAACATTACTGGGACAACTTCAACTTCCGAGATACTACCTGGATAGCAGATACGGCAACACTCGAACAGAACTATGCCAACTACATAGCTATGCTAAAACTGCTATCTGCCGAGAATGCAGCCAACGCGCAAAAGCGATTGATAAGGCGGGCAGCTGTATGCGCCCCCATGCTGGCACGGATGGCAAGTGTAGCGGCGCATTATCTGGACGACCCCAACTCGCCCCTGCGCAGCGAAGAACTGTACATCCCCGTGCTCGAAGAACTCATTGCATCAGACAGCCTCAAAGAAGCAGACAAGATACGCCCCCGGTACCGGCTGGAAATGGCAAGAAAGAACCGCCCCGGAATGGTGGCGGCAGACTTCGCCTACACCACTGCCAACGGGAGCAGCTCCCGTCTATCCGCCCTGCGTGCATACTATACACTGCTGTTCTTCTACAACCCCGGCTGCCCGGAGTGTATGCGGGTAAAGGAGTATATCACCGCCTCGCAAACCTTCAGCGCTGACATACAAAGCGGAAAACTCCGTGTACTGGCAGTGTATCCCGACGAGGACGTAGACCAATGGCGACAGTACCTCGAAGAAATGCCACAAGAATGGACAACAGGGTATGACCGTGGCAGCGTAATATTGAAAAAGAAACTATACGACCTACGTGCCATCCCCTGCCTATACTTGCTGGATGCGCAAAAGCGCGTGATACTGAAAGATGCAACGGTAGAACAGATAGAGGCATGGATTGCAGGAATTACAAACGAAGAAACAATATAAATAAATAAGTATATGAATCAGAATAGAAACAATATTATGAACAAGAACATCAATATGAATAATTCCTACGAATCCCCCGAAGTAACCATCATCGAAGTAGCCATAGAATACGGCTTTGTATCAACGGTAGAAGATGACCCGTTCGGAGATGGGGACGGCGATGTGGTGTTCCCGGGATAATGACTCACCACAGATTACACAGATTAACACAGATTCTTTTATGTAATTTGCATTATTTGAGTTCCTTATGAAATATACATTACTTTATATCTTATCTCTTTGTCTCCTCTTTACGAGCTGTACCCGCGAACTGTCCGAAGCTACAGAACCCGCAGAGTCCGGTGACTGGCTCCCCGCACTCACACGAGCTGACGTAGGCACAAAGGCAACCATTGCAGGATTCAGTTCCAAAACATCCGCTAACGCTGAATTCAGCAAAGATGTTGTATGCACTAATAAGGAAGAGAATACTTGGAAATGGCAGCCCGCTTCCGTATCTCCATCCCTAAACGGAATAGCCCTGCTCACCGCCTCCATTCCGCCCATCGACATGAGTCAAGCCACCGTCACCCTTAACCAAAGTGATCTCTCCGCCTACTCCAATGGTCTGCAACTCGGCACCGCACCCGTGCAAACAAATGAGAATGCCGTCAACGCCATCAACGTGCACCACAGCCTTGCCCGGCTCGACCTGGATTGCGAAGGCAATTACTTCCTCAACAGCACCATCGACCTATACCTGGCACCCTCCGCAACAGTCGATTTCCGCACCGCCACCATAGAGACCGCAAGCTATAAATCCGCATATACCCAGTCATTAGAAAATAGCCGCCGCATCGTCCTCACCATCCTCCCCCAAACCTTCAAAAAAGGGGATGTTCTCTTTCAATACTGGTACGATAATACCCGATACACCTACTATATGGAATGCGACCTGGAAGTAAGCACCAACCAATGCCTCAAAGTACGCATATCACCGGGAGAAGAAGATAAATACGAGCCTGGTGGCGGTGGTGAGCCCGATCCGCCCACCCCACCCGATCCGCCCACAACAGTAGAAATATCCGTCACCACCTCCACCATCACAGAATGGGTGCAGGGAAGTGGCAGCGAAGTGCCGGTAAATTAAATGATTTATCACATAACATCATTCTGATTATAAAACCTTCTAAATAAATCCTCAAATATTGTGGACTTATAAAGATTTACACTACCTTTGCTATCGTTGATTACAATCAAAGCATGGAAATTAAGTTTGATAAGGAATATTTGGAGCAATTATACCTTGAAGGAAAGACTTCCGACAAGAAGCACCGTTTTCAACCCCAGATTGTCGCCAAATATCGTAAGACGATAGACTTGCTGGAATCAGTGTCGGGAGTAGAAGATCTTTTTAGATATCACTCGTTACACTACGAGGTACTTGCCGGCGATAGAGCCGGCATAGAATCGGTCAGGGTGAATGACCAGTATCGTATAGAGTTCAAAACCACAAAAGTGGTTTCCGAAATTGTAGTCACCGTGTGCAACATTATCGAATTGTCTAATCATTATAAATAAGCGAAAGATATGGCAACTGTAAAATTCGGATACACCCCCACTCATCCCGGCGAGGTGCTGAAAGATGAAATAGAATACCGCAAAATATCACAGCGGAAGCTGGCAGAACAGATGGGTATCTCCTACAAGGCACTCAATGACCTGCTGAACGGACGGCGTACACTGACCACTCCTACCGCTATGATGTTTGAGGCAGCTTTGGATATTCCTGCCGATTCGCTGATGCGGCTGCAACTGAAATACAATATGCAACAAGCAAGCAATGACAAGACACTCATCGAACGTTTGAACAAAATACGCAAGTACGCCGCATTGCTTTAAGCGGCGGATCTGTAATCCGAATAAATCGCATCCCGCTTACCTAATTTTAATTGCCCCGAATTCGATACAATTAAAATCAAGTAAGCGGGATGTTTCATTTTTTGCTCTATGGCAACATACAAAAAATCACCTATAGACGAATTATTCAAGAAACTAATGGGATACTATCCCACCAAAGAAGGAACTGCTTACGAAATAATATCAACAGCAGTATTAAGTTTAATTGAAAACAAAGATGCTAAACATAACCAATTCTTAGTGGGACAAAGTGATAGCCAGTATCAATTAGACGGTCTGATTGATGGAAATATTATGGTCGAAGCAAAAGATTATACTAAGAGAAAAGATAAGGTAGGCAGAGAGGATTTACAGAAATTAGAAGGAGCTTTGACTGACCTGCCACAAATAAAAAAAGGATATTTTACATCAGCAACAGAATATACGGAACCTGCACAAAAATATGCCACAGGTAGTTCCACAAATCCACTGCAAAAAGAAATTATACCGATTGAATTACGCCCATCTACAGAAGAAGATGAAAAAGGCCGAATATCTCAGATACAAGTAAATCTGACAATGGTATCTCCTGATTTTAGTAACGGCAGGTACAGCATATTATTTTCAGATGAAGATGAAAGGTTAAAATTAGAGAGCTATCTTCGTGATTCAGGGCTTTTTGAGTTGCACCTGAGGATAGAAGAACTTTATGATTCAGATGGTAAAGTAACAGAAACAATAGAGAACTTATATAAGCAGCAACCACCTGAATTTGCGATGGATGCAGTAGATGTTGAAGGTACATTTGAGATTGCAGCTTATATCAAAGTTAGAGATAATCTATTTGCAATTAAAGGAATACACTATTATTTCCCTATAAATAATATTACAGAAACTTTCATCATTGAAAGCAATGGCAATGCAACCATGTTTATAAAATCCGACAAATTAGGTATAAACAAATTGATAACAGATACAGATATGATTGAGACCATGAAGCGCATATTAGCAAAATAGATATCCGTGCTTTTTCTCTCGGATAATCCCCCTTTTAATCTTTTCTCGCTTTCTTTTTGTCAATCAGAAACCTTTTCATATCTTTGTTTCCGACCCTAATCTATTACATAATGAAAGTACTAACCATTCATGATCTGAAAACAATCAGGAAGAGGGCAGAGAACGCACTACGCCTACGCGAGCAAAGTGACGAGACTGTAAATGAACAATGCTGTGGGTTGGCGTTGGGAACAGAACGGCTGCAAATCCTGATTTGTGGCGGCACGGGTTGTAAGGCCTCTGCCAGCCATGCCATTGCTGAACGCCTTCAGCAAGCACTCGAAAGAAATAATATTACCGACAAGGTAAATGTAATCACAACCGGTTGTTTCGGCTTCTGCGAAAAGGGACCTATCGTCAAGATTATCCCCGACAACACGTTCTACACCCAGGTGACTCCCGAAGATGCCGACGAAATCGTCAACGAACACATCATCGGCGGGCGCAAGATAGAACGGCTGCTCTACGTAGACCCCAAAACGGAACAGACTGTCAGCGACTCCAAGCACATGGACTTCTACCGGAAGCAAATGCGCATTGCCTTGCGCAACTGTGGCTTCATCGACCCCGAAAACATAGAAGAGTACATCGCCCTGGACGGCTACATGGCCCTGGCAGACAGTCTGCTCAGTAAGAAGCCGGAAGAGGTGATAGACGTAATCAAGCGTTCGGGACTGCGAGGACGCGGCGGCGGCGGTTTCCCCACCGGTAAGAAGTGGGAACTCGCCAGTCTGCAAGAGGCAGACATGAAGTACGTAGTGTGCAACGCCGACGAAGGCGACCCCGGCGCATTTATGGACCGCTCCATCATGGAGGGTGACCCCCACTCCATTGTCGAAGCAATGGCCCTCTGCGGCTACTCCATCGGTTCGTCCAAAGGATTGGTCTACATCCGTGCCGAATACCCGCTTGCCATCCAGCGGTTGAAGATTGCCATCGGCCAGGCCCGCGAATACGGGTTGCTGGGAGATAACATCTTCGGCACCGACTTCAGCTTCGACATCGAGATACGCTACGGTGCAGGCGCTTTCGTCTGCGGCGAGGAAACGGCGCTCATCCACTCCATGGAGGGAAAGCGCGGAGAACCTACGCTGAAGCCCCCCTTCCCGGCAGAAGCCGGCTACCTGGGCAAGCCGACGAACGTGAACAATGTGGAGACCCTTGCCAATATACCTATTATAATGACACGAGGAGCGGAATGGTTTGCATCCATCGGAACGGAGCGTTCCAAAGGAACGAAAGTATTTGCCCTGGCAGGGAAGATAAACAACGTGGGACTGATAGAAGTACCGATGGGAACTACGCTGCGCGAGGTAATCTACGAAATAGGCGGCGGCATCAAAGGCGGAAAGAAGTTCAAGGCAGTACAGACGGGCGGGCCTTCGGGCGGCTGCCTGACAGAAAAGCACCTGGACACGCCGATAGACTTTGACAACCTGCTGGCGGAAGGCTCTATGATGGGTTCGGGCGGTATGATTGTAATGGACGAGGACGACTGCATGGTATCCGTGGCACGCTTCTACCTGGACTTCACCGTGGAAGAATCGTGCGGAAAGTGTACGCCCTGCCGCATCGGTAACAAGCGGTTGCTGGAAATCCTGAACAAGATAACCGAAGGACGCGGAACTAAGAAAGACCTCGACACCCTCTCCACCCTGGGACAAGTGATAAAAGACACCGCCCTCTGCGGACTGGGACAGACCTCGCCCAACCCGGTACTTTCTACGCTGAAACACTTCCATGACGAATATGAGGAACATGTGAAGGACAAGACCTGCCGTGCCCACCAATGCAAGGCGCTACTCACCTACACCATCAACCCGGAACTGTGCACCGGCTGCCACCTGTGCTCCAAGAAGTGTCCGGCGGATGCCATCATGGGCGATGTGCGCAAGCCGCATATCATCAACCCGCTCAAGTGCATCAAGTGTGGAATGTGCATGGCGCGCTGCAAGTTCAAAGCAATCAATGTCTGCTAAAACCCTACTGCTATGGAAGAAAAACAAATAACCCTGCAAATAGACCATCATTATATCACCGTGCCCCAAGGCTCCACCATACTGGAAGCCGCACGGAAGATAGGAATAGATATACCGACCCTTTGCCACATCGACCTGAAGGGTACGTGCATCAAGAACACCCCGGCATCGTGCCGCATCTGCGTGGTGGAAGTGGAAGGACGCCGCAACCTGGCTCCTGCCTGTGCCACCCGCTGCACCGAGGGCATGGTGGTGCGCACCAGTACCCTGCGCGTGATGAATGCCCGCAAGGTAGTGGCGGAACTTATTCTCTCGGACCACCCGAACGACTGCCTGACCTGCCCCAAATGCGGCAACTGCGAACTGCAAACGCTGGCACTGCGCTTCAACATCCGAGAAATGCCTTTCAACGGTGGCGAACTGTCGCCACGCAAGCGTGAAGTGACCTCATCCATCGTGCGGAACATGGATAAGTGCATCTTCTGCCGCCGCTGCGAAAGCGTCTGCAACGAGGTGCAGACGGTGGGCGCACTCGGTGCCATCCGCCGTGGCTTCAACACAACCATTGCCCCCGCCTTCGACAAGATGATGACGGACAGCGAATGTACTTACTGCGGGCAATGCGTCGCCGTCTGCCCCGTGGGTGCACTGACGGAACGCGACCACACCAACCGCTTGCTGGACGACCTGGCAAACCCGGACAAGGTGGTGATAGTGCAGACCGCCCCCGCCGTACGCGCCGCCCTGGGCGAAGAATTCGGACTGCCCCCCGGCACGCTCGTCACCGGCAAGATGGTATATGCCCTGCGCGAACTGGGTTTCGACTACGTATTCGACACCGACTTTGCCGCCGACCTCACCATCATGGAAGAAGGCTCTGAAATTCTGAACCGCCTGACGCGCTACATGGCGGGCGACAAGACGGTGCGCCTGCCCATCCTGACGTCGTGCTGCCCGGCATGGGTGAACTTCTTCGAGCACCACTTCCCCGATATGCTCGACATCCCGTCTACGGCACGCTCGCCACAGCAGATGTTCGGCTCCATCGCCAAAACGTTCTGGGCAAAGAAGATGGGCATTCCGCGCGAGAAGCTGGTAGTGGTATCCATCATGCCCTGCCTGGCAAAGAAGTACGAGTGCGACCGCGACGAATTCAAGACGGACGGCAATCCCGACGTGGATTACTCCATATCCACCCGCGAACTGGCACGACTGATCCGCCGCGCCAACGTGGGCTTCACCCTGCTGACAGACAAGGAATTCGACCTGCCGATGGGTGCTTCGACGGGTGCAGGCGTCATCTTCGGTACTACCGGTGGTGTGATGGAAGCTGCGCTGCGCTCTGTCTACGAGATATATACGGGACGCGTGCTGGAGAACGTGAACTTTGAGCAGGTACGCGGACTGGCGGGTGTGCGCCGTGCCACGATAGACCTGGACGGCTTCGAGCTAAAAGTAGGTATCGCCCACGGACTGGGCAATGCACGCCATCTGCTGGAAGATATACGCAACGGACGCAACGAATATCATGTTATCGAAATCATGGCTTGTCCCGGCGGCTGCATCGGTGGCGGCGGGCAACCCTTGCATCATGGCAACTCGGAAGTGCTCTATGCCCGTGCCAATGCGCTCTATCGGGAAGATGCACAGAAACCGTTGCGCAAGTCGCACGAGAATCCGTACATCAAGACGCTGTACGAGGAGTATCTGGGCAAACCGCTGAGCGAGACTGCGGAGCACCTGCTGCATACGCATTATTTCAATAAGTCTGTTGATTAACTAAAACGAAAGAACTATGACGGATATAAAATTAGCGTGTGACGTTGCCGAACAAGTGCGTGCCATCTGCGACAAATACGGCAACCACCCGGGCGAACTGATCAATATACTTCACGAAGCGCAACATCTGCATGGGTATTTGCCCGAAGAGATGCAGCGCGTGATTGCCGCAAAACTGAACATTCCGGTATCGCGTGTGTATGGCGTGGTAACGTTCTATACCTTCTTCACCATGACGCCGAAGGGGCGACATCCCATTTCGGTGTGTATGGGAACAGCGTGCTACGTGCGCGGTTCGGAACGGCTGCTCGAAGAGTTTAAGCGTGTGCTCGGCATCGAGGTAGGAGAAACCACCCCGGACGGAAAGTTCTCACTGGACTGCCTGCGCTGCGTAGGTGCCTGCGGACTGGCGCCGGTAGTGATGATCGGCGAAAAGGTGTACGGACGACTACAGGCGGTGGATGTGAAGAAAATATTGGAAGAGTTGGATTAGTTATTAATCACTATTTTATCTAATATATCACTCAGATACGCCAGCGCCACCCCGTAGTTTGTCATCGGGATGTGTTGTGCTTGCGCCTGCGCTATGCGGCTGAGTACATATTTACGGTTGAACATACAGGCGCCGCAGTGGATAATAAGATCGTAAGGGGAGAGATCCTGCGGGAAGTCTCTGCCGGATACGACGTCGATGCGCAGATGTTCGCCGATACGTTTTCGCAACAGGCGGGGAAGTTTTACCCTGCCGATGTCCTCCGATAAGGGGGCATGTGTACAAGCTTCCGCTATCAGCACGCGTGACTGCTCAGTCAGGCTGCCGATGGCGGAAGCTCCTTTCAGGAAGTAGTCGATATCTCCTTTGTATCCGGCAAAGAGCACGGAGAAGGAGGTGAGCAGGCTTTCGGCAGGCTTCTGAGCGTAGACAAGGGGGAATGCCTGTGAGTCGGTAATAATCAGTTTGGGTGGACGGACGAGGGACTGCAAGGTGGCGGACAGTTTGTCCGTGGTGCAGCCCATTACCAGGCACTTCTTGTCGAGTAATTCACGAATGGTCTGTACTTGGGGCAGAATGAGACGGCCCCTGGGGGCTTGTATGTCTTGCGGCATCACGAGAAGAACGACATCACCCTCTCCTACCAGTCCGCCTGTAATGCTTTGCCCACCGAAGTCTTCCGGTATATTTTCCAGTATTGCCCGGAAGATGTCTGCGAGACCGGTCCTTTCTTTGGCACTGACTATGAGGGGGCGTTCACCGCAGTTCTCGGCGATGCATGATGCCTGCCCTTCGGCATCGGGACGGAGGTCGGCCTTATTTAGAATCAGGATGATAGGGATTTCACGTTCGGAAAGCAGTCGCATCCATTGTCTTTCCATTGCACCGCCGTCTTCGCAAAGCATCAGGGCGATGTCGGTGCTCTCTACTATCTTCAAGGTACGCTTTACACGCATGGCACCCAGTTCGCCTTCGTTGTCGTCGAAGCCGGGAGTGTCGATGAAGAGACAGGCTCCCAGGGGATAGACTTCCATCGCTTTTGATACGGGGTCGGTGGTGGTGCCCGGAGTTGCTGAAACGAGAGCGATATCTTGTCCCGTCAGGGCATTAATCAAACTGGATTTGCCGCTGTTCCGCCGACCGAAGAGGGCGACGTGCAGGCGATTGGAGTTGGGGGTGCTGTTCATGTGTTTATTACAATTACGAATTACAAATTACGAATCGTGCCTTCTAAAATCTGAAGTCTCTTTTTCCTTCTTCTATCTCTTGCAGATTCCGTTGCGCTATCTCCCGTATCTTCGGATTAGGGATATGCGCCAGTTCTCTTTTAATTAAACACATTCCTTTCTCTTTTGTTCCGGGAGAAGCATAATCTTCCAGATACTCTTTCAGTGTCATCAGCGCATTGGGCTGGCAGCAGTTGGCTATCTGCCCCCGCTTGACGAGGGACATGAAACGGTCGCCCGTGCGTCCTTCGCGATAACAGGCGGTGCAGAAGCTGGGTATATGGCCCAGGTCGAGCAGCCAGTTCACTACTTCGTCCAACGTGCGGCGGTCGCTTACATCGAACTGTGCCGAGTTATCTTCTTCCGCTTCTTCGGTAGCATAGCCGCCCACGCTGGTACGCGAGCCGCCGCTGATTTGCGAAATGCCCAGTTCCAGTACCCGGCGGCGCACAGCCTCCGTCTCGCGTGTAGAGATAATCATCCCCGTGTATGGCACAGCAATACGGGTAACTGCCACTATACGGCAGAACATCTCGTCCGAAATGGCATTCGGGAAATCGTCCGTCGAGATATCATCTGCCGGACAGATGCGCGGCACGCTGATGGTATGCGGCCCTACTCCGAAAGCCGCTTCCAGATGTTCAGCGTGCATCAGCAGCCCGACGAAATCGTAGCGGTAAGTGTTCAGCCCGAACAACACGCCTACCCC
>JAUUPT010000090.1 GCA_030843315.1 Bacteroidaceae bacterium
ACTAAGAGAGTTTAGAATATGATTCAAGGTATCTTTGGAAACATCCAGACGAACCATGTATAGACGTTGCAGTCCACTGGGGACTGAAGCGTATTTCATAGCCAGTTCTATATTCTTTTCAGAACTTTTCTTATATACTTCATTAAATACATTTTGAATGCTGTCATGTTTATCAGGCATTGTTTCCCAATACCGGCTCAATTCATCGGTCTGTTTTTCATATTCTGTCCAAAGGATACTGTCCTGCTTCAAATAATCAGCTTCGGTTATAGCTTCCTGTGAATAGAGTTTCACAGCGCTAAATAAGCACGCTGAAACGATGAAAAATAATTTATTCATATCAAATATAAGTTAGTTTATTAAATCGTTCCAAAGATATAGAGTTGGAATTTGTTGTCCAAATAATTCTTATTATTTTTTAGTTTAAATGATAGACCCCGCCCACCATTGCCTTCACTACTCCTTTCATTTCCAGCTCGAAGAGCAGGGCGCTCATGCGGTTTACCGGAATATCGGCCTCTACTACCAAAGCATTAATATGTAAATCTCCCTGACGGGTGAAGATACGGACGATGAGTTCCTCTTCTTCCGTCAACTCGGGGAAGAGAGTGCGCTGGATGCCGGCCTGCTTGGCGGGTTGATCCGGGGCTATCCATCCCATGATTCGCACAAAGTCTTCGGCACTCTGGATGAGGGCAGCTTTGTTGTCGCGTATCAACTGGTTGCAGCCGATGGAAGAAGCATCTGCTACGCGTCCCGGGACGGCAAAGCAATCGCGGTGATAGCCTTCCGCCAGTTCGGCGGTGATGAGAGAACCGCCTTTGGCGGCAGACTCCACAACAATGGTAGCATCGCTCATGCCCGCCACGATGCGGTTGCGGCTGACGAAGTTATGCTTGTCGGGATTCGTTTCAGTAAGAAATTCGGTGAGAAGTCCACCTGTTGCCAGCATATCAATGGCGGTTTTCCGATGGACGTAGGGGTAGATGCGATCCAGGCCGTGGGCAAGGACGGCAACGGTAGAGAGGTGGTTTGCCAATGCGGCGCGATGGGCATGGATGTCGATACCGTAAGCCAACCCGCTCACTACAAGCACATCGGGACAAAGGGCAAACAAATCGCGCAGGAAGTCGGCACAGAACTGCTTGCCGTAATCCGTAGCGCGGCGAGTGCCCACCATGTCGATGATATGAAGGCGGTTGAGGTCGGTGTTTCCTTTAAAGAAGAGAACGGTCGGGGCATCCTCGCATTCGCGCAGACGGGAAGGATAAGCCTCATCTTTCAAAGTAAGGCAAGAGAGACGGTTCTTCTCCACAAACTCCATCTCGCGCTCGGCACGCAGGAAGGCAGCGGGGCAATCGAGCGCCGACACTACCGAAGGGGATATGCCGGGGAGAAGTTCAGGAAGTTCTTCCCGTCGGTGGAATACTTCGGCGGCACTGCCCATACCGTCTATTAAACGTTTTGCCCCGATATGTCCTATACCGGGGCAAAGCGTGAGGGCTATACTGCAAATGCGTTCGTCGCTATTCATGATTCAGGTAGGGTGCAAAGACTTTGTCAAACAGTTCGCTGTCGCTCAAGCGTCCATTCACCACACAAACAGTTTCTACAACCCCTTTCAGGGAAACTTTACCGTCGCTCGCCCGGAAGATGTCCTGATAGAAGACGTACTTGATGCCTTCTTTCTTCATATAGAGCTTGGAAATAAACTCATCGCCACTCTTCAGCGGTGTCTTGAATGCCATGCTGATGCGTGCCACTACCGGATCGACTCCCTGCTCATGCAGTGCCGCGAAACTGACGCCGGTAGACAACAGAAATTCATGGCGCGTATGTTCCAGATAATGTTGATAGTTGGCGTTGTTGACGATGCCTTGCAGATCGCATTCATAGTCGCGCACCTTCATCGCCAGTTCATAAATATACTTTTCCATATCTTTATCTCAAAGTGTAACAGAAGGTATCAACCTCGTTTTTGTTCTATATCCAGCCCCTTGAACTTCTTCAGTTCTTCGATGGAAACCAGTTTGTAGAGCTTGTCGCTTGGGCGTATCTTGTCCGCTTTCATGGAGAAGTGCTGGCCTTTCTTCACCGTCTGCACCGGTTTCAAGTCGACGCGGGCTTCTTCCAGTGTGGTAAAGACAGCACCCGTAGTGGGACCCGTTATCAGCAGCTTATCGCCTACACTGACTTCGGCAGCCTCTACAAGGAACTCCGCCACACCGATGTTGGAGAAGTAGCGGATGCCCTTGCCTACGTATATCTTGCGTTCCGTAGCAGCGGAACCATAGTTCTTGGTCCACTCTCCGAGGCGCTGCCCCAGGTAGTAGCCATCCCAGAAGCCACGGTTGAACACGGTTTTCAGGCGCTCGTCCCACGCTGCAATCTTCTCGTCGGTGAACGTATCGTCCAGGTAAGCACGGATGGCCTCTTTATAGCACTCTACCACTGTGCGCACATACTCCGGGCCGCGGGCACGACCTTCTATCTTGAATACCCGCACACCTGCATCCATCATCTTATTCATAAAATGAATGGTCTTCAAGTCCTTGGGCGACATGATGTATTGATTGTCTACTTCGAGCTCCACATCCGTCTCCTTGTCGCGCACGGTATAGGAGCGGCGGCACACTTGCATACAAGCGCCCCGATTGGCGGAGTGGTTCATCTCGTGCAGGGAGAGGTAGCACTTGCCGGACACCGCCATGCAAAGTGCCCCGTGGCAGAACATCTCGATACGTATCTGCTGCCCACTCGGTCCGCAGATATTCTCTTCGCAGATGTGGCGGTAGATTTCCGTTACCTGTTCCAGGTTCAACTCGCGTGCCAGTACCACTACATCGGCAAACTGGGCATAGAAGCGCAGAGCTTCCACATTAGAGATATTCAGTTGCGTGCTAAGGTGTACTTCCTGGCCTATCTGCCGCGCATAACTCATCACTGCCACATCCGCCGCAATCACGGCAGAGATGCCCGCAGCCTTTGCTGCATCGATGATGGTGCGCATCAGTGCAATGTCCTGGTCGTATATAATAGTATTGACAGTGAGATAGCTTTTCATACCGTGATCGTCACACGTCTGGGCAATTTCCCGCAGGTCGTCCACCGTAAAGGTATTCGCCGAGCGGGCACGCATGTTCAAGTTCTCAATGCCGAAATAGATGGAATCGGCACCTGCCTGGATAGCTGCTGCGAGTGATTCGCGCGAGCCGACGGGCGCCATGATTTCAAAGTCTTTTAAGTTCATAGCCGGTTAATGAAGAAGTATATAAAGAGGTTATCGCTAAAGAATCATTTATTTGCTCTGCCCCTGCAACTCCTGTTGAAGCTCGTTGGCAATCTCCATACCCAATGTTTGCCCTACCTGCATACCTTCGCTCATCATGGCAGGGGTAGAGGCGGCGAGTTTCTTTCCGGCAGGCGATTCGTAGAAAGCAACCACTTCCTTCAGGTCGTCCAGTGTCAAGTATTTCTGATAGATAGGAGTGTAGAGTTCCGTCAGTCTGCTGCCGAACTTCGCTTCCCATTTCTTCTGAAAGCCATCCCAGAAAGAAGCGTCCAACGAAGGCGATTGTTGCTTGAACATAGCTATCATCTGCGGTATCATTGCCTTGACCGAAGCCACAGAGCCGGATAATTCCAACATCTTTCCCAATGTAGCCTTGTACTCGTCATTCGAAGTTTGCGCCAAAGCCGAAGGTGCAGCAGCAAACAACATAGCCACACACATTACTATCAAAACCAAACCTTTTTTCATAATTCCATATTAGTTAAATAAATAATGATACAAAGGTAGGCTTTTTTCCGTATTTTTGCAGCGGAATATACAAAAATCGAATGAAGATAAATAACATAGACCTGGGCACACACCCCATTTTCCTCGCTCCGATGGAGGACGTCACCGACCCCGCTTTCCGCCTGATGTGCAAACAATTTGGTGCGGACATGGTATATACGGAATTCGTATCTGCCGACGCTCTGATACGCTCCGTCAGCAAAACGGAGCAAAAGTTGAAGATAAGCGATGCAGAACGCCCCGTAGCCATACAGATATACGGCAAAGATACCGAAACGATGGTAGAAGCCGCCCGCATTGTAGAACAAGCGCAACCCGATATCCTCGACATCAACTTCGGCTGCCCCGTGAAGCGCGTGGCAGGCAAAGGTGCCGGTGCAGGTATGTTGCAGAATATCCCCAAGATGCTGGAAATCACCCGTGCAGTAGTAGACGCCGTAAAGATACCCGTCACCGTGAAGACGCGCCTGGGATGGGATGCAAGTAACAAGATCATCGTCGACCTGGCCGAGCAGTTACAGGATTGCGGCATTGCCGCCCTTACCATCCACGGTCGCACCCGGGCACAGATGTACACCGGTGAAGCCGACTGGACACTTATCGGCGAAGTGAAGAAGAACCCGCGTATGCACATTCCCATCATCGGCAACGGCGACATCACCACTCCCCAACGTGCCAAAGAGTGCTTCGACCTCTACGGTGTGGATGCCATCATGATAGGTCGTGCCAGCTTCGGTCGCCCGTGGATATTCAAGGAAGTGAAGCATTATCTGGAAACCGGCGAAGAGCTTCCCCCACTCAGCAGCGAATGGCGACTGAATGTACTGCGGCAAGAGGTGGCAGACAGTGTCAATCTGCTGGATGAGCGCAGAGGCATTCTGCACGTACGCCGCCACCTGGCAGCAAGTCCGCTATTCAAGGGCATCCCCAACTTTAGGGAAACAAGGATAGCTATGTTGCGGGCGGAAACGAAGGAAGAGCTATACCGCATCTTCGACGAAATTAAACCGCTGCTTCCTTAAAAACCCTTGTTTCTCCTAAAGACAAGGGTTCGAAAGGACTGTCTTTATAAGTAAGTAGCTGTTTATTCAGTTCCGTTTTGTAATTCCTCTGAAATATCTTCCTCTACGACGCATCTCTTTTTGTGAAAAAGAGAATCTAACTCTAAAATAAAGTAAATAGCTCTTTGCTGTAATACTCTCCCACCATACATTTGCAGCTGCCAAAAACAAATAAGCTGTAAAGGCTCTGATTACTGTGTTTCAAATAGAAGAACACATAAACAGGGCTAGGGATTGCTATGCTATAATGATAAAAAAGAGACATAAAGAGAGACCATTATTTAGGTATTAGATTTTCATATATTAACAAAAAAGACGCATTTATGAATGAAGATTTTAGAAAGTGGAGACTTGCTTATCGCAAGCTTTTCACAGTGTTAGCCGTCGGCTCCCTACTGCTGGGCAGTGGCAAGATGATGGCTGCACAAACGATTGCCGACAAAGAGAATAGGGGCACAGAACAACTGCAAGCCCAAACTGTAACGGGACTGGTGGTAGACGCCAATGGAGAACCTGTTATCGGTGCCAGTGTAGTAGAAAAAGGAACAACCAACGGCTGCACTACCGATGTTGACGGAAAGTTTACATTAAATGTAAGCAGAGGGGCTATCCTGCAAATTTCATTTGTAGGTTTCCAGACACTGGAAGCAAAAGCCGCTCCTACAATGAAAATTGTTCTGAAAGAAGACAGTGAATTATTGCAAGAAGTCGTGGTGGTAGGTTATGGCACACAGAAAAAAGCCAATCTTACAGGTGCCGTAAGCACAGTCAATGTAAGCAAAGCATTGGAGGCACGTCCACAATCGGATGTCAGCAAAGCATTGCAAGGTGTCGTACCGGGACTCTCGATCCTAAACACCTCCGGTGCCATCAACAGAACTCCCAGCATGACCATTCGCGGTACGGGTACACTGAGTAACAGTGCTACAAGTAATCCGCTCATTGTGGTAGACGGAGTACCGATGGATGACATTTCATATCTGAACACGCAGGATATCGAAAGCATTTCGGTACTAAAAGATGCAGCTTCCACCTCTATCTATGGAACCCGGGCAGCCTTCGGCGTATTGCTTATCACAACCAAAGCTGCCAAAACCAACGAAAAGATGAGTGTAAACTACACCAACAACTTTGCTTGGGAAACTCCGACTATGATGCCCGACTACCCGAATGTACCCACACAACTCAAGGCCCTGATAGCGGCGAGTGAACGCAGAGGGGCTGCGCCACAGCTATTCGGTATGGATTTGGCAGCCATGCTGCCAAAGGCAGAGGCATGGCAGCAGAAACACGGCGGTAAAACGGGTTATCGCGAAATGGTGTTGGGCGACGACTTCGACATCGACCCTAATACCGGCGTCGGTTCTTATTATGCAGACTGGGATGTGGTAGGAATTATGTACCGCGATTGGAAACCTTCGCAAAGCCATAACATAACCGTACAAGGCTCCAGCAACAAAACATCCTATTATATGTCGGTGGGGTACAATCACAATGAAGGCGTAATGACCTACAATCCCGACCAATTGGACCGCTGGACAGTAACTACAAACATCCAGTCGAACATTACCGACTGGATGCAAGTAGGAGGACGCTTCAGTTACAGTGACAAGAATTACGAAACACCAGCCACTCAACGTAAGACCTATGATTATCTATGGCGCTGGGGCAGTTTCTTCGGTCCTTATGGTAGCTACCAGGGAGCCGATTTCAAGAATGACATTGCCTACCGCAAGCAGGCGGGTAAAGACACCTATAATAATACCTATACCCGCATTGGCGGTTTTTTGAAACTGAAACTCGTCAAAGGGCTTACTGCCAATGCAGACTACACGGTAAATGTTATGAATGGAACCAACCGTACCTCCGCCCTGCCGGTTACGGGTTATAACTCATGGGGTGGTGATATCCGAAGCTCGACGGAGTTGGTAACCAACGGCAGCACTTACGTTTTCCGTAGTTCTCAACGCGACCAGTCCTACGCACTGAACGTTTATGCCAATTACGAACTCAGTCTCGCCAAGAAGCATAACTTCAACATCATGGTAGGTGGTAATGCCGAAGAAGGTGAATCCGAATCTTCATCGGCAAGACGCAACAACCTGCTCGACCCGAATCTGCCCGAATTCAACCTGGCCACCGGTGACCAGTTAGTGAACGGTGCACACAGCGAATGGGGTGCTTGCGGATATTTCGGCCGCATCAATTATGATTATAACGGAATCTGGTTACTGGAATTGAACGGACGTTACGACGGCTCTTCCAAATTCCCGGCAGCAGATCGCTGGGCGTTCTTCCCCTCGGGTTCGGTAGGTTACCGTATCAGTGAAGAGAATTATTTCCAACCTGTCAGAAATGTAGTGAACAACGCCAAGATCCGTGCTTCTTACGGCGAAATCGGTAACCAGGCGGTAGGTAACAACATGTACATTTCCACCCTCAGCAAGTACACAGCCGCCAATACCCATTGGTTGGATGCAAGCGGCAATAAAATAGTAACCTACGGAATGCCTTCCCTTGTTTCTTCGACCCTGAAGTGGGAACGCATCCAGACACTGGACCTCGGTGGCGACTTTGGGTTCCTGAACAATGACCTCAACGTTACCCTCGACTGGTATCAACGTACCACCAAAGATATGTTGGCCCCGGGACAGACCATGCCCGATGTGTTAGGTGCCAGTGCTCCCAGAATCAACGCCGGTACATTGAGAACCCGCGGTTGGGAAATCAACCTGGACTACCGCCATAAATTCAGCGACCTGACATTGTACGGAAACTTCAGCATCGGCGACTTCAAGACCGTCATTACCGAATGGGACAACGACACCCGGTTGCTGAACACGAATTTCAGCGGAAAAGTATACGGAGACATCTGGGGGTTTGAAACCGAACGCCTGTATCAGAAAGATGACTTTGAATACGACGCCAGCGGCAAACTGCTGACAGTCTTTGTGGATGCCAATGGTAAAGTAGTGCCCCAAGGTACCGAAGGTTCCATCGAAGCCTACAAACTTAAAAACGGAGCTTACCAACATAAGTTGCAGCAAGATAGCTTCATGTTCAGCCCCGGCGACGTAAAATTCAAAGATCAGAATGGTGACGGCAAAATAGACGTAGGCGAAGGAACACCGGAAGATCATGGTGACCTGAAAGTAATCGGTAACTCTACCCCACGCTACCAATACAGCTTCCGCCTGGGCGGCGAATGGAAAGGATTTGACTTGGATATGTTCTTCCAAGGCGTAGGAAAACGTTCCGTATGGACTACCAGTTATTTTGTAATGCCGATGATGCGCGGTATCGATGCTATCTATGCCAACCAGACTGATTACTGGACAGAAGAGAATACAGATGCATACCTCCCCAGATTATATTCGGGCAATACCGGTCAGGGAAACTTTTCGAGCAGTATCATCAGTGGCGGTAACCACAACTTCTATCCGCAAAGCCGCTACCTGGTGAACATGGCTTACCTGCGCTTCAAAAATCTGACGGTAGGTTACACCCTGCCCCAGCAACTGACCCGCAGAGCAATGATCGATAAAATACGCCTCTATTTCAGTGCGAACAACATCTGCGAGCTGATTAATAAAAGTAACGCTCCGGTAGACCCCGAAATCAATGGTACCGATGCGACAGACACCTCCAACGGTAGATGGGGAGCCGCAGACCCAATGAGCCGCACGGTTTCTTTCGGTGTACAAGTATCTTTCTAACCCCTTACAAAATATATATAAAATGAAAAAGTTTAGATTATTATACCTGTTGCCCCTGCTCATGTTGAGCAGTTGCGACGACATGCTGGACAAGGATCCGCAAGATACCTTCACCAACACCAACTTCTGGAAAAACGAAGGAAACATCAAAGGATATGCCAATGCATTTTATGAGCATTTCACCGGATATGGTAATGGAAGCGGTTCCGGTGATTTCTATTACCCCACTCGCTCGGATAATCAAGCCGGCAACTCTTTTACCAAATGGGCCTATACCGCCCCGCCTGCAAGTTCCGGCAGCTGGTCCAGTCCTTATGTAGAAATACGCCGCGCCAACATCATGATTGAAAAAGTAGCAGGAACAAGCCTGGCAGAAACAACCAAGAATCATTGGTTAGGAGTAGCCCGCTTGATGCGTGCACGCCAATATTATGAGTTGGTACGCATGTACGGTGATGTACCATATACAGATAAGTCATTGGATATTACCGATGAAGGTGTATTATATGGACCACGCAACAACCGCGATGAAGTTATGGACAAAGTGCTGGACGACCTCGATTTCGCTTGTACCAATATCAACGACGTTTCTTCCAAGATTGAATGGAACCGGAACATGGCTTATGCCATCAAAGCCGAAATCTGTTTATTCGAAGGCACCTACCGCAAATACCGCAATGAAAACGATTATCAGACTGCACCGGATATGGAAGGAGCCAGAAAATATCTGAAGGAAGCCAAGAATGCAGCCGCCTATCTGCTGGGGAAAGGTTATAGCCTGAACAATAACTACCAGGCTCAATACAATTCCACCGACCTGTCAGCCAATCCGGAGATTATCTTCTATAAACAGTACAAGAAAGACGTTTTCTCCCATTCCTTGATAGCCTTCACTTCCAGTTCATCGGTTATGAGCGGTATGACGAAAGATGCCTTTAACGCTTACCTGTTCACGGATGGAAAGCCGCTGGCCCTCACCTCCTGTAACAAAAACGACCAACCCGTATATATTAACAAAGCGAATGGTGCCGTACTTTCCATCTCCGAATTATTCAAAGTACGCGATAAACGTCTGTCACAAAGCATAGACTCCGCTTTATGCTATGTAAACCGCACCTTTGTCCGTTTTGATAAGGGTATGGGCATGACTTCTTCCACCGGTTACGGAGTGTCCAAGTTCGATAATGAAACGCTGACAACAGACTATCGCAACCAATCCGGCAAGAATTATACATGTGCACCGCTATATTGGCTCGCCGTTATTTATCTGGAATATGCAGAAGCAAGTGCAGAACTGGCTGATGCAGGTGGAGAAGCCATCACGCAAACAGACTTGGACAATACAATCAACCTGCTGCGTGACCGTGCCGGACTGCCCCATCTGTCACTGAACGTAGGTTATGAAGACCCTGCAAACAACCACCATGTAAGTGCTTTGATCTGGGAAATCCGCCGTGAACGCCGTTGCGAATTGATGTTCGATAATAACTTCCGCTATTGGGACCTGATACGCTGGCATCAACTGGACAAACTGGATACCCAGACATATCCGTCGATTATCAGAGGTGCCAATGTTAGTTCCGACCCTGAGATATCCTCCAACAAAGGAGTAACGGTTGTTGATGACTACCTGGATGCCTCATTCGGACAAACACGTGTTTTCGATAAAAGACATTACTGGTATCCCATTCCCACCGGACAGATTGTTTTAAATCCGCAATTAAAGCAAAACAGAGGTTGGGAAGCTCAATAAAGAAGAGTTTTATACAATCTGAATAATAAGGAAGAAGGCATACTACTTATGAAGTATGTCTTCTTTTTTATTACTTGAACATCGGCTTTGCAAACCAACGCTTGAACATCCACGTAGCTACCACGTAGAACAGGAAAGCGGAGAGGAAGCCAACGATAGAGTCAATCAGATAGTGTGCCTGGATGTACACCGTAGCACCACACAGCAACAAGTAGAAAGGAAACAGGAAAGCGAACAGACGCCGGCTGCCGCGCCATGCCATAATCATCAGGAGAGTAGATATGCCGACGTGCGAACTGGGGAAAGCAGCCGTGGGACGCTCACCCACCTGCTGGGAACCCTCTACCAGATTGTAGAAGAAACCATGCTCGTATCCGGGACCGGGAAGAAGTTCCTGATGATGGTGGAAGTAATCGCCGATAGAAGGGAATATGCCCCGCGCCACGTTATCATCGCCGATGGCAGGGAAGTAGAATTGCGGACCGGCAACGGGCACAAAGATGTATATCAGATAATAGATGAAGAAAACAGTGACAATGACGAACGACACCTTCTCGAACAACTCGAAGCGACAGAAGAAATACCACAACGCCACCACCAGAATCATCGGGTAATAGAAGAAGTAACCCATATTAAGCGGCTCGCTCACCCACATCTGTGGGAACTTGGCACAGAACCACACCGCCGGTTGCCCGCCGAAGATCCATTGCTCCGCTGAAGCAAAGACATGGTCGAGATTGGGGAATATGCGGTTGAACTCAAATGTATCGGGATACCAATAAGAGAGTAGCGACATCTGGATGGCGATGCGGACGAAAGCGGAGAACTTACAAGGCGCCAGGCGGTAGAGATACATCAGCAAGAAGGTCATAGCCGCAATCACTGCCCGGTCAACGAGCATCTGCATCGGATGATCCATCTCCTTAAAAAGAAACAGAATGAGAATAGAAGTCAACAGATTGTATATCAGTGTTATCTTCTCGACTGCGAAAAGTCCCTTGCGGGTTTCTACCTTTTTAAATAAATCTAAAGCCATCCTTGTTCCTTATACCAGGCAATTGTTTCCTTTACTCCCCGTTCCAAATCATACTCAGGGCTGTAACCCAGCTCTTTGATAGCCGGAGTAATGTCACACTGCCAGTTGCGTTGTTTCATTATTCTATACTTATCCGAATTGAGCGTACTGGTCTTGTTCCTTTGTTTCGCCCAAAATTCGGCCAGCAAAGATACGAACTTTAATACAATTAACGGACATCTGAAACGAATAACAAACGGATTGCCCAATTCTTTTCGTATCAAGTCGGAAAATGTACGGCTCTGATACACCTTCCCATCCGCCAGGAAGTAGGCACGACGGGACACCCGCTTCTCGATGCCGAGAAAGACAGCCTGCACGATATCTTTGACATATACAAACGTGAGGTCTTGCCGGCGGAAACCGACGGAGAAGTCCGTATGCTGCTTAATGGACTGCGCCATCAGGAAGTAATCCTTCTCGCGCGGGCCATACACACCCGTGGGGCGATAAATGGCGTACGGAAAGCCCGGAATGCTCTGAAGATAAAGTTCGGTTTTCAGCTTGCTGAGCCCGTAGGCTGTATTGGGGAGGGGTACATCGTTTTCGGAAATCGGCTCGTAAGTTTTCTCATGCACGGGGCCGAATACGCTCAGCGTGCTGATGAAGATGAACTGTTTGGGTATCATGTTCAGTTCCCTTAATGCATCTACAAAGTATTTGGTCTGCAAGAAGTTCACCCGGTCGAACTCGTTCTTATCCACACACTTGGTGACACCGGCGCAGTGGACGATGTAATCGAACTTGTTGTAGGTTCCCTTATGACCGGAAAGTTGGGCACGGAGTTCGTTGGGATGGGCAAAGTCCAGTTCGAGGATGTGTATCTTACGGTTCTTCAGATACTCGCGGCTACTGGACGAGCGAACACCCGCCCACACGCCGAACTTACGCTTCAGCGCTTCTTCTACGATGAAACTCCCGATAAATCCACTTGCTCCTGTTATTAATATACTTTCCATAGTTACTTTGTTGGTTCCACATGAATACTGACAAGCGTGCCTTTGCCGAATTGCTCTTTCAACTTATCTTCTATCGCCGTTGCCGTCCGGTGGGCTTCGTCCAATGATATGGCGCCGTCCATGCACACGTGCACCTCGATGGCACAGTAACTGCCGATACGCCGGGTGCGAAGGTTGTGCGGCGAACTGACACCGGGAAAGGACAGAATCGTTTCCCGCATCTTATCTTCAACCTCGGCAGGCAATGACTTCTCCAGCAGTTCCTCCACACAGGGAATCAGTAACCGGACAGCCACTCTCATAATGAAAAAGCTGACTATCACCGCAGCAGCGGGGTCGAGCACCCGCCAATGACTGCCTAAAAGAATAGCACCGCCGATGCCGATTGCCGTACCTATGGACGAAAGCGCATCACTCCTGTGATGCCACGCATTGGCAATGACTACCTGCGAATTCAACTTCTTGCCTTTGAATACGGTATATTGATAAAGCGCTTCTTTAAAAACGATGGAGACCAGCGCAGCTACCAGTGCCAGCATACCGGGTTCCTGCAAAGGCTCGCCCCGCAGGAAACGGTAAATGGATAAAGCTCCGTTCCAAAAGATGCCGAACCCTACAAACAGCAGGAATATACCGATGATGGCAGTTGCCAAGGTTTCGTACTTGCCATGACCATAGTCGTGATCTTCGTCTTCCGGCTTGGCAGAGATACGTACGAAGACAACCACAATGATATCCGTAATAAAATCCGATAGAGAATGGACGGCATCTGCCAGCATAGCGGCACTATGTCCTACAATACCCGCAAAGAACTTGAAAACAAGCAACAGGAAGTTCACCATACTTCCTACAATTGTCACCCGGTATATTCCTTTTTCCCGTATGACGTCTTCCTTATCCAGGGCTTCCGTTTTCATGTTACTTTTTGCTAAGTCGTCGCAAATATAACACATAAATTTGTTACGTACAGTCGTTCTTGCATTATTTTCAGCCTGATAAGAACATTTTGGGGAAAGATTGAACTACTGAAACAATTATTTGTTTACTTTGCAGGT
>JAUUPT010000004.1 GCA_030843315.1 Bacteroidaceae bacterium
GTCGGACTTTTGTACGTCTTGGTTGTAGAGTTTGTAAGCTACCGGCATGTTTTCGTCGTTCAATTCATAAACGCTCTTCTTCATGTCTTTGTCGAATGCCTTGTGTGACTGGTTCCAACGAGCGTAAGACATGGTGATTTCATCATCGCCGTATTGGTAGGTCATCTTGAAATATGGTACCCATTCGTCTTTTGCTCCGTCCCACTTGGATGCTTCTTTGCTTGTGAGTCGTTTTTGGTCGTCGTAGGTATATTCGTAGCGGATATGACGATAAAGTTGTCCGCCGTCCTGCTTAAAGATAGTTTTTGCAACTACTAATTCGTTTTTCACTTCTTCATTGGTGATGAAGTTACTTTCCTGCGCCTTCACTTCTGAATTCATAACGCTTACGATAATCATTGCTACGAATGCAACTGCCTGGAATAAACTTGTAGTTTTCATAATCTTTATTTTTTAATTGTTACTGACCTTGTTTTATCATTAGACGCCGGTTAAGATTGGAAAGTTGCATTACTGCTCGTTTTTCTTTTCCGAACGCCTTCGCCTAATAATAATCAATTCCTGTGCCAAAGTAATAATGCATTGATAATCAGTAATAAATGAGTTTTTGCATCTGTCCGTTATCGGACAGTTGTCCGCTTAAGAACGGACACTTCGACAGACACTGGTGTTCATTGTCTTGAACACTGGTGCCTGTCATGACGAACACTGGTGTTTGTTATGACAAACACTGGTGCCTGTCACGATGGACACTGGCGTCTGTCAAATCGGGTATTTCTCTTAAATCTCCTTAACGAAAGCCTTGTAAATCACTTTTTATTTGTTATTTTGCACCAAATTTAGGTGTAGTGGGGCCTGTCGATTCGGGTTGCACTTGCTTATTGGCTGAACGTTCGATGAATAAATTCACTGTAAAAGCTTGCCCGTTATGTGGTGGGACGCATCTGGAGCGTGCCCTTACTTGCGTAGACCATTATGCCTCGGGCGAAATGTTCCACTTGTGCCGTTGTCAGGATTGCGGATTCCTTTTCACGCAAGACTTTCCGGTGGAGGCTGAGATAGGACGCTATTACGAAACTCCCGATTATATTTCCCATTCCGATACGAAGAAAGGAGCGATGAACTCCGTGTACCACTGGGTGCGAAACTACATGCTGGGACGCAAGGCGCGCCTGGTAGCACGTGAGGCGCACCGCAAGGAAGGCCGCCTGCTGGACATCGGCACCGGAACGGGCTACTTTGCCGATACCATGCAGCGCCGTGGCTGGCAGGTAGAAGCGGTGGAGAAGAACGAACAAGCCCGCGCCTTTGCCCGAGAGCACTTCAACTTGGACGTAAAGCCCGACACGGCTCTGAAGGATTTTGCTCCCGGCAGCTTCGACGTCATCACCCTGTGGCACGTCATGGAGCATCTGCAATCCCTTAACGAAATGTGGGAAACCCTGCACTCCCTGCTCACCGAGAAGGGGGTACTGATTATAGCAGTGCCCAACTGCTCCTCGTTCGACGCCAAGAAATACGGCGCCTACTGGGCGGCTTACGATGTGCCTCGCCATTTGTGGCACTTCACACCGGGCACCATCCAGCAGTTTGGTTCCAAGCACGGATTCATCATGGCAGAGCGGCATCCCATGCCTTTCGATGCCTTCTACGTATCTATGCTGACGGAGAAGCACATGAGGCATTCGTGCACCTTCCTCCGGGGAATGATTACCGGTGCGATGGCATGGCTCAGTGCATTGGTGAAGAAGGAACGGAGCAGTTCGATGATTTATGTGTTCAGGAAGAAGCAGAAATAGGGTGGGGTGATAAAGCGATAGAGTGATAAAGTGGTAAATGATTAATAAAGCGGATGAAAGCGAAAGGTAAAAACAACTCGGTATCTTATTTCGATATGCAGTTCATTACGTCCAGCATCAGCACGACGTTGGTGTTGCTGCTGCTGGGAATGGTCGTATTCTTCGTATTGGCGGCGCATAACCTTTCGGTGTACGTGAAGGAGAACATCAACTTTTCCGTACTCATCAGCGACGACATGAAGGAGAGCGATATTCTGAAGCTGCAAAAGAAGCTCGATAAAGAAGTCTTTGTGAAGCAGACCGAATACATCTCCAAGAAGCAGGCCCTCCGCGAGCAGACCGAGGCGATGGGTACAGACCCGCAGGAATTCCTCGGCTATAATCCCTTCACCGCCTCTATCGAAATAAAACTGCATTCGGACTATGCCAACTCCGACAGCATAGCCAAGATAGAGAAACTGATCAAGAAGAATACCAATATTCAGGAAGTGCTTTATCAGAAAGACCTGATAGATGCCGTGAACGATAATATCCGCAACATCAGCCTGTGGCTGCTGAGTCTGGCAGTGATACTGACGTTTATCTCCTTTGCGCTGATAAACAACACGATCCGCCTTGCCATCTACTCCAAACGTTTCCTTATCCATACGATGAAACTGGTGGGGGCGAGCTGGAGTTTTATCCGTCGCCCGTTCCTGCGGCGCAACTTGTGGATTGGTGTATTGGCAGGCGTTATAGCCGACGGCATTTTGTGGGCATCCGCCTACTGGCTGGTGTCCTATGAGCCGGAGCTTGTCAGGGTGATTACTTCGGAGGTGATGGTACTGGTATCGGTATCCGTGCTGGTGTTTGGCATGATTATCACTTGGTTGTGTGCACTGCTTTCCATCAACAAGTATTTGAAGATGAAGGCGAGTACACTATACTATATATAAGAACCCGACTCCTTGAAGGGTGATTTTGATTTGGATAATTTAAATAGAAATATACAGATGAGTAAACAGAAATTCGCTTTTGATAAGACCAACTTCATCCTGCTCGCTATCGGCATGGCAGTGGTAATCATTGGTTTTCTTCTGATGACCGGCCCTGCGTCCACCCCGACGACCTTCGAACCGGACATCTTTAGTGTGAGACGCATCAAGGTAGCTCCGGTGGTTTGTTTGCTGGGCTTTGTATTCATGATATATGCCGTGCTTCGCAAGCCCAAAGTGGACAAAGCGGAGTAATCGCATCACCCTAATCATTAAATAAGAATGGATTGGATTGAAGCGCTTATCCTTGGGCTTATTCAAGGACTGACGGAGTATTTGCCGGTGAGCAGTAGCGGACACCTCGCTATCGGTTCGGCATTGTTCGGTATAGAAGGAGAGGAGAACCTGGCTTTCACGATTGTAGTCCATGTGGCTACGGTGTTCAGTACGCTGGTGATACTTTGGAAAGAGATTGACTGGATCTTCAAGGGGCTGTTCAAGTGGCAGATGAACGAAGAGACGCGATATGTCATCAACATCCTGATATCCATGATACCGGTAGGCATTGTGGGTGTGTTCTTTAAAGACAAGGTGGAAGCTATCTTCGGTTCGGGACTCGTCATTGTGGGCTGCTGCCTGCTGCTGACGGCGGTACTGCTGGCTTTCTCCTATTATTATAAGCCGAAACAGAAAGAGAATATCTCGATGAAGGATGCTTTCATTATCGGCTTGGCACAGGCTTGTGCAGTGCTTCCGGGGCTTTCCCGTTCGGGCAGCACCATTGCCACCGGCTTGTTGCTGGGCGACAATAAGGCAAAGTTGGCGCAGTTCTCTTTCCTCATGGTGATACCTCCCATCCTGGGCGAGGCATTGCTGGATGCCATGAAGATGATGAAGGGCGAAAACATTGCAGGCGATATCCCGACGCTTTCGCTGGTAGTGGGCTTCCTCGCTGCTTTCGTTTCGGGCTGCCTGGCTTGCAAGTGGATGATAAACATTGTGAAGAAGGGGAAGTTGATTTACTTCGCCATCTACTGTGCGATAGCAGGTATAGTGACATTGATATTAAGCTAAAGCCTCTCCCCCAACCCCTCCCCCGTAGGGAGGGGAGGCGGAAGTTACTCTTGCTGTTTTTGAAGGGTAAATTTATGGAGAGGATTGATAATTATAGTATTTTAATTCCCCTCCCTACGGGGGAGGGGTTAGGGGAGAGGCTTATGAATTTTAAAGAAGGAGAAGTACTCTACTTCAATAAACCGCTGGGTTGGACTTCGTTCAAGGTCGTGGGGCATGCGCGTTACCACATCTGCCGGCGGATAGGAGTAAAGAAATTGAAAGTAGGCCATGCCGGCACGCTCGACCCGCTCGCTACGGGTGTGATGATAGTATGCACGGGCAAGGCCACCAAACGGATAGAAGAGTTTCAGTATCATACCAAGGAATACGTCGCCACCATTCAGTTGGGCGCCACCACCCCTTCCTACGACCTGGAACACGAGATAGATGCCACCTATCCCACCGGGCACATCACCCGCGAGTTGGTGGAAGAGACCTTGGCGAAGTTTGTAGGCGAGATACAGCAAGTGCCGCCCGCCTTCTCCGCCTGCATGGTGAACGGCAAACGTGCCTACGACCTCGCCCGCAAGGGAGAAGAAGTGGAACTGAAGCCCAAGTTGCTGGTGATTGATGAAATAGAGCTGCTGGAATGCAACCTGCCCGAGATTAAAGTCCGCGTGGTGTGCAGCAAAGGCACCTACATCCGTGCCTTGGCACGCGACATCGGCGAGGCCCTGAACAGCGGCGCCCACCTCACCGCCCTGGAACGTACCCGCGTGGGCAGCGTCCGCATAGAAGACTGCCTGAACCCGCTCGACTTTAAAGAGTGGGTAGACGCGCAGGAGATAGAAACAGAAGAAGATAAATAACATTTAAAGAAAGAATAGATATGAAACTGTCGCAATTTAAATTCAAGCTTCCCGAAGAGAAGATAGCTTTGCACCCTACAAAGTACAGAGATGAATCGCGCCTGATGGTGCTTCACAGAAAAACGGGTGAAATCGAGCACAAGATGTTCAAGGACATCCTGGAGTACTTCGACGACAAAGATGTGTTTATCTTCAACGACACCAAGGTGTTCCCCGCCCGCCTCTACGGCAACAAGGAGAAGACCGGTGCGCGTATCGAAGTATTCTTGCTGCGCGAGCTGAATGAAGAGCTTCGGTTGTGGGACGTGCTGGTAGACCCTGCCCGTAAGATCCGTATCGGCAACAAACTCTACTTCGGCGACGACGACTCGATGGTAGCCGAAGTGATAGACAACACCACTTCCCGCGGTCGTACCCTTCGTTTCCTTTACGACGGACCGCACGACGAGTTCAAGAAAGCCCTCTATGCCCTGGGCGAAACCCCGCTGCCGCATAGCATTATCAACCGTCCGGTAGAGGATGAAGATGCAGAGCGATTCCAGTCCATCTTTGCCCGTAACGAAGGTGCCGTAACTGCGCCTACCGCCAGCCTGCACTTCAGCCGCGAGCTGATGAAGCGTATGGAAATCAAAGGTATCGACTTCGCCTACATCACCCTGCATGCCGGCTTGGGCAACTTCCGCGACATTGACGTAGAAGACCTCACGAAGCACAAGACCGACTCCGAGCAGATGATTGTCAGCCCCGAAGCCGTGAAGATAGTGAACCATGCCAAGGATACGAACAAGCAGGTTTGTGCCGTAGGTACCACCGTGATGCGTGCCATTGAGAGCACCGTCAGCACCGACGGCCACCTGAAGGAGTACGAAGGCTGGACGAACAAGTTCATCTTCCCGCCCTACGACTTCACCGTTGCCAACTCCATGATCTCCAACTTCCACATGCCGCTCAGCACCCTGCTGATGATTGTAGCTGCCTTCGGCGGTTACGAGCAAGTGATGGGGGCCTACGACGTGGCGTTGCAGGAAGGATACCGCTTCGGTACGTATGGAGATGCGATGCTGATTACGGACCGCCCCTTAAAGAAAGAGGGGGATACTGACGCTAAAGATATAAAGTAAAACTATTTTCCTTCCCTTTTAGGGGAACGAGGGATATGCACATTTATTTCAGTCTTGGAACCAATCTCGGCAATAAGGAGCAGAACCTCCGCACTGCCGTTCAGAAGATAGAAGAGCGAATAGGGAAAGCGATTTCCCTATCCGCTTTTTATGCTACCGCCCCTTGGGGCTTTACTTCCGAGAATACCTTCCTCAATGCCGCCCTCTGTGTGGAAACTTCCCTACTGCCTTTGGATATTCTCGAAATAACGAAAGAGATAGAGCGCGAAATGGGGCGTACCCATAAGTCGGCGGGTGGTGTGTACAGCGACCGCCCGATAGACATCGACCTGCTTCTCGCCTTCCGCGACGACGGAACACCCGTCCTGCTCGATACCCCCGAACTGAGACTCCCCCATCCGCTGATGCACGAGCGCGATTTCGTGATGCGCCCGCTGGCTGAGATTGCTCCCGACGAGGTGCATCCGCTATTTAGAAAGACAATAAGAGAATTATTATAGAAAATATCATATCTTTGCTTCGTTAAACAACCCTTAGTCTAATGTCCAGATATTCTATTTCTATTTTATTCCTTTTCTGTATTTGTTCCGGCGCGTTTGCCACGAACAAGGCGGATGATGATGTCTTGCTTCTGAAGCTGGATAAGATGATAGAACACCGTGCCGTCTACCAGGAGCAGGTAGAAAAAGAGATAGCCGACCTTCGCCGTACCCTGAGCTATGCTGAAGACGACAAACTCCGGTTCGACATCTTGGGTAATTTGTTTACCAAATACCGCTCGTTCCGCATTGATACCGCCATGATTATTGCCAAAGAAAGGCTCCAACTGGCAGAGTCGCTGGGAGACGAGAAGTCCCTCAACGAAGGACTGATGAACATGGCGGACGTAATGAACAAGATAGGCAAGCACGAAAACGCGCTGACGGTGCTCGACAAAGTGAGGCATTCCGAAGCCACAAAGACCGATACCTATTTCTATTACCTCTACCACACTACCTACCTGTCGTGCTATAACGACGAGATAGACCCTTCCAAAAAGCAATTCTTCCAGGAAAAGATAAAAGCCTATAAGGACACCCTTATCGCCATCAGCGAACCGCATACTTCGAGCTACATCACCAATAAGTGCGGCCGGCTGAGTATGTCGGGAAAGTGGGACGAAGCCATCGGCCTGCTAAAAGACTACTACGAGCAAAGTGCCGAGGACAATACCGACAAGGCCCGCATGGAGTACCTCCTTGCCGAACTATACCTGGGAAAGCAAGACCTGCAACAGGCAAAGCACTATCTTATCCTGGCTTCCATTACCGATATCTCCAATGCCAAGAAGGTGTATATGTCGTTGCAACGCCTGGCGATACTCCTCTTCCAGGAAGGCGACATCGCCCGCGCCTACAACTACATATCCTGTTCGCTCGAAGACGTGAACTTCGGCAAGGCACGCTACCGCATTGTCGACATCGCCGAGTACCTGCCCATCATCAAAGCTGCCAACGACGCCCGCGTCAAGGCGGACGAGCGCCGGGTTCTGCTGTTTCTTATCGTTCTCTCGGTACTGGTCATCACGCTGATTGCCGCCTTCTTCTTCATCCGTAAGAAGAACACCAAACTGCTGAAGATAAAGCAATCCCTCGCCGCGCAGAACCAGCGCCTGCAAGACATGGCCGAGAACCTGACCCGCATGAACGGGCAGATTCAGGAGTCCAACCATATCAAGGAAGAATACATCGGATTGCTGTTCAACATCTGTTCCGAGTACATCTACAAGCAAGAGAACCAGCGGAAAGCCCTCTTGAAGATTACGAATACAGGCTCCATGGCGGATATCTCGAAGTTGCTCCATGCCCAGTCGTCCACTTCGGAAGACTTCAAGCTCTTCATCAATAAGTTCGATACCATCTTCCTCTCCATCTTCCCCGATTTCGTAGAGTCGTTCAATGCCCTGCTGAAAGAGGAAGAACGCGTGCAGGTGAAGGAAGGCGAACTGCTGACTCCCGAACTGCGAATCTATGCCCTCATCCGCCTGGGCATTAACGACAATTCCAAGATTGCCAATTTCCTTCATTACTCACTCCAAACGGTCTACAATTATCGGATGAAAATGCGGAACAAGGCCATCATTCCGGGCAAAGATCTGGCTCTTCAGGTGCAAAAACTGTAGTTTTGCACTTCCTCTGCCCTTACTTTTCTTTTTTTATACGTTGATGTCAATTATCTGATAAGTAGAGGCTTACATTCTTTTGTCATCTTACTTTTCTTACTTTTTCATCATGCGGGCTTTTCTTGCACTACCCTTACCGTTACTTTTGCTTCCGTTGTTATACTTAAATATTAACTAACGTCAGTTCGATGAGTTCTAAACTCCCTTGCGGTGCATCTATAGATGCAGCGTGGTGGATATATAGATGCAGCGCGGCGGATCTATAGATGCAGCACGACGGAACTATATACCTGTCAAAAAGGGACGATATCGATTCATCGGAAAGACATTAACCAATTCAAAACTATTATGAAAAACAAGGAAAATCCGAAAACCTTCGGAAGCAGGTGGCGGTACATTCTCGTACTGTTTGCTTTGATTCTCAGTGTAGGTGTCTCTGCACAAAAAACAGTAGTAAAAGGTAATATTCTCGACCGGGAGAACTACCCCGTCATCGGTGCGAACATCCTGGAAAAAGGAACTACCAACGGCACAATCAGCGATGTAGACGGTAACTTCTCGCTGGCGGTTGGAAGCCCCAAAGCTGTTTTAATCATCAAATACATAGGCTATAAAGACGTAGAGATGGCGGTATCTCCCAGCATGAAAATCGTGATGGAAGAAGACAGCGAAATGCTCGAAGATGTAGTGGTTATCGGTTACGGTAGCGTGAAGAAGTCCGACGCAACGGGTTCGGTAATGGCCATCAAGCCCGACGATTTCAATAAAGGCTTGCGCACCACCGCCCAGGACGCCCTGGTGGGCAAGGTGCCGGGCGTAAATGTTGTGACCAGCTCCGGTGCTCCCGGTTCGGGCTCTACCATCCGCATCCGAAGCGGCGCTTCCCTCTCCGCTTCCAACGACCCGCTGATTGTTATTGACGGCGTACCCGTGGATAACTCCACCATCGAAGGCGGCGGCAACGTCATCGGCGGTATCAACCCCAACGACATCGAAACATTCACGGTATTGAAAGATGCCTCTGCCACAGCCATCTACGGTTCAAGAGCTTCCAACGGTGTGATTGTTATCACCACCAAGAAGGGAGACGATGCCAAGCTGCGCTTCAACTATTCAACGAACCTTTCGGTAAGTACCGTTACCGAGACGCTGGACATCCTCTCTGCCGACGAGTTCCGCCAGTTCGTTCCCACCGTTTCCGGCGTGCCGGGCACTGTGACGATGGGTTCTGCCTCTACCGACTGGCAGGATGAAATCTACCGCACTTCCTTCGGACAGGAGCACAACTTCTCCGTATCGGGCAAGGTAAAGCAGAATGCTCCCTACCGCCTCTCCGTGGGCTACACCAACCAGAACGGAGTAGTGCGCACCAACAACTACGAGCGCTTCACGTTCAACGGCGGCATCTCGCCCAAGTTCTTCGACAAGCACCTCTCCGTAGACCTCAACCTGAAGGCTTCTTACGAGGACAACACCAAGGTGGACGAGAGCGTGGTGAACAACGCCCTCCGCTATGACCCCACCCGCCCCGTAAAGACCGGAAGCACTACGACTGCCACCGACCCGGGCCTGGGATATTTCATTTGGATGAACGGCAACTCGCCTATGGCTATCCAGACCGATAACCCGGTGGCGCAGCTCGACTTGCAGGATATTCACAACAAGGTGACCCGTTCCATCGGCAACGCCGCCTTCAACTATAAGGTGCACCACCTGGAAGACCTGCAACTGAACCTGAACCTGGGATATGACGTGCTCGAAAGCAAGTACTCGAAGCGGGTTCCCGAACTGGCAGGCATGATGTACACCTCCAATATGAAGGACGGTACGGGTCTTGTCTACGACTCCAAGCAGAAGAAACGCAACTACCTGCTGGATATGTACGCCAACTACGCACACGTGTTCAACGAAAAGCACAGTTTCAGCGCCATGGGCGGATATGGCTGGCAGCACTTCTGGAAAAAGTTCGATGCAACCACTCTTTCACCCGAAGGAAAAGAGCTGTTCTCGCCCAGCCACTATGAGTCCGAATACTACCTGCTCTCATTCTACGGCCGTCTCAACTACTCGTACGACAACCGTTACATGGTGACTGCCACTCTCCGTTCGGATGCTTCTTCCCGTTTTGCCAAAGACAACCGCTGGGGCTTGTTCCCTTCCGTTGCCCTGGGATGGAAAATCAGCCAGGAAGCCTTCCTAAGAGACTCTGATGTCCTTTCCGACTTGAAACTCCGTTTGAGCTACGGCCAGACGGGACAGCAGGATATCCTGAACGACTATCCGTATATGACGACCTTCACCGTGTCTTATCCCGAATCTTGCTACCAGTTCGGCGACAAGTGGTACAACACCTACCGTCCCAACGGCTACGACTCCGACATCAAGTGGGAGACGACCGAAACCTATAACATCGGTTTGGACTACGGCTTCCTGGGCAACCGCATCTACGGTTCGGTGGACTACTACCAGCGCCACACCAAAGACTTGCTGAATACGATTCCCGTCATTTCGGGTACCAACTACTCTTCCGTCCTCACCACCAATATCGGCGAGATGGACAACAAGGGTTTTGAATTCTCCGTCAACGCAGTGCCCGTACATACCAAGGACTGGAAGTGGACAGTGGGCATGAACTACACCTGGAACGACTCCAAAATCACCAAACTGAACGTGATAGACTCCGAAGCCAACTTCGTGCAGACCGGTGCCATCTCGGGTACGGGTAAGACCGTGCAAGTGTTCATGGTAGGGGAGCGCCCTTATACCTTCTACCTGGCACAGCAGGCCTACGACGACAACGGCAAGCCGATAGAAGGCCAGTACGTGCAGCCCGACGGTTCGGTATCTGCCACCGAGACGAAGTACGCCACCCATAAGAGCGCGCTTCCCAAGTCGTACCTCGGATTCAATACGCAACTCACCTACAAGAACTGGGATTTCGCCATCAGCGGTCACGGCGCTTTCGGAGGGTATGTTTATAACTACGTGGCTGCCGACCAGTATCTCCAGTCCGTATACAGCGACCAGGGCAACTTCTCCAATATCCTTCGCAGCACCCGCGACACCGGTTTCCAGAACCAGCAGCTCTACTCCGACTACTTCCTGGAGAAAGGCAACTTCTTCCGCATCGACAACCTCTCGCTGGGCTATACCTTCAACAAGCTGTGGAACAACGCAAGCTCTCTCCGCCTTACTTTCGGTGTTCAGAACGTGCTCACCCTCACCGGCTACTCGGGCATCGACCCCGAAATATACAGCGGCATCGACAAGGAAGTATATCCTCGCCCGCGGGTGTTCTCAGTTAGTGCTAACTTAAATTTCTAACGGATTAAAACTATACGACATGAAAAAGATAATTTCCAGTTTATTCATTCTGTTCTTCGTGGGCGCATGTCTGGTTTCCTGCCTGGGTGACCTGGATACCATGCCACTGGACGACAACCAATTGGTCAACGAACAGGTCTATAAGACCAAAGACGGATATACGGGCGTATTAGCCAAATGTTATGCTTCACTCATCCTTACGGGACAAAAAGGCGGCGATGGCGGTGACGGCGACCTCGAAGGCGCCAACGAAGGATATTCCGGTTACGTCCGCCTGCTGTTCTACCTTCAGGAGATGAGCACGGACAACTTCCTGATGCCTTCTTCCTCTAACGGCCTGCGCAAGTGCCTGAACCTGCAATGGGATGCTTCCAATGCCTCGGTCGTCACCTGGACTTACCAGCGGCTTTACATGAGTATCGCCTACTGCAACGAACTGCTGCGCGAGTGCACCGAAGGCAAGCTGCAAGGCCGCGGCTTGTGGGACGAAATGAAGGACGAGTACCTGGACTACCGTGCCGAAGCCCGTCTGATACGCGCCTATTGCTACTCCATGCTTTGCGACCTCTACGGCGGCGTGCCCTATGTGGACGAACATACCGGTGTGAAGGAAATCCCCGTGCAGTACACCCGCAAGCAGATTTTCGACTTTGCAGAAAGCGAACTGCTCGCCATCGAGAACGAACTGAAAGCTCCGGGCACCAATGAGTACGGACGTGTGGACCGCGTAGCCGACTGGTTCCTGCTCTCACGCATGTACCTGAATGCCGAATCGTGGATCAATGAAAACAGATACCAGGATGCATACACCTATGCCAAGAAGGTCATCACCGACAGCCATTATCAACTGGCTTCCGACTATCGCGAGATATTCCTGGCAGACAATAACACCTGCAAGGAAATCATCTGGCCTTTGGTACAGGACGGACTGCGTGCCCAAAGCTCTGCCGGCACCAACTTCTACGTGAAAGCCTTTGTCAACGGCCCGATGGACGAACTCTACCGGACGGGTGTAGGCTCTCGCGGCTGGGGTAACGTACGTGCCAAGACAACGCTGGTAGATGCTTTCGATGCCGACGATGTAGTGTTCGATACCGACGACACCTGGGGCAACGGCAAGAAGGACAAGCGCGCCCAGTTCATGACCGCCCTTCCCAACCAGGTGAAAGAGACCTGGGACGTGAACCTGGATATGACAAGCACCTTCACCTGCGGCTTCGGCTATATCAAATGGAGAAATGTGACTAAGGACGACCAGTTATGTGCATCGGGCGATGCCTATACTTCCATCGACTTCCCGCTGTTCCGCATGGGCGACGCTTATCTGATGGCGGCCGAAGCCATTCTGCGCGGAGCTTCCGGCGGCACTAAGGATGAGGCGCTGGGCTATGTCAACGAAATCAGAGAGCGTGCCTATATGTCCGGCAAGTATGCCAAAGACGGTGTCCGTTCCGATGTTTCGGGCAAGATAACCCTCGATGAACTGTCTTTGGACTTCATCCTGAGCGAACGTCAGAAAGAGTTGGCTTCCGAACTGGTGAGACGTACAGACCTGATCCGCTTCGGCAAGTTCACCAAAGGCAATAACTGGGATTGGAAGAACGGCGCCCGCCTGGGCGAAGATGTGGACGACAAGTACAAACTCTTCCCCATCCCGGAAAGCGAACTGACCAACAATCCTGCATTGCAGCAGAATGACGGATATAAATGACAAACAAAGCAAATAAAAGTATGAAACCGAAACAAATCCTTTTATACATCGTCCTTTGGATGTGCTGTGTCCCCCTGGGGGCACAGACCACCAAGGAAGAGATGTTCTCCACCATCGAAAAAACGGGTGGAGTCTATTGGGCATACCCCCTTGATTTTGCCCCTCAAACCAAGGCGCCCAAAGGCTATAAGCCTTTCTACGTGAGCTATTACAGCCGTCACGGTTCCCGCTATCTGATAGCCGACCGTGACTATAAATGGCTGATAGACCTCTTTGAAGATGCCCACCGCCAGGGCGCTCTCTCCCCGCTGGGCGAAGACACCTACCAGCGTCTGCTCCGGGTATGGGAAGAAGCCGAAGGACACGGCGGCGACCTCACCCCGCTGGGTGTAAGGCAGCACCGCGGCATTGCCGAGAGAATGTATGCCTCTTTCCCCGAAGTCTTTAAGGGAACTCCTTCCATCTCCGCCCGCTCCACCGTGGTGCTGCGTTGCGCCATGAGTATGGTAGCCTTCGGCGACCGCTTGAAGGAACTGAATCCCGGCCTGCGCATCTCCTACGAAGCCAGCCAGAAGTACATGGACTATCTGAACTACCATACGGACGAGTCCAACCGCTTCACCTCCTCCCACGACGGCCCCTGGGCAGAGGAATACCGCAAGTTCGAGGACGTCCATACCAATGCCGACCGTCTGATTGCTTCCCTGTTCAAGGACGAGCGTTTCATCCTGAAGAAAGTAAATCCGAAGGAAGTGATGTGGGGCATGTACTGGATAGCCAGCGATATGCAGAACACCGAAACGAAGGTATCTTTCTATGATTTGTTCCAGCCCCAGGAACTGTTCGACTTGTGGCAGTGCATCAACTACCGCTTCTATGTGGGCAATGCCAACCATGCCGACGGCAAAGGCATCGTAGTGGCCAACGCCAAATCTTTGTTGCAGAACATCCTGGACAGTGCCGATGAGGCCATCCGCAAAGGCGGCATAGCAGCCACCCTCCGCTTTGGCCACGACGGAAATGTAATCCCTCTCGTCGCCCTGATGCAGATTGAGAACTGCAACGTTGCCGTAGACGACCCCTACGAAGTGTATAAGGTGTGGAGCGACTTCAAAGTAGTGCCCATGGCTGCCAATGTACAGATTGTTTTCTTCCGCAACGAAAAGAATGCGGACGACATCCTGGTGAAAATCATGCACAACGAGAACGAAGTGCACATCCCGGTACAGACTGATATGTTCCCCTTCTACAAATGGAGTGACGTAGAAAGCTACTACCGGAACATCTTGAAATAAAGAATAGTTTTTAAAGTTAACAATATTACGAACTATGATTAAGAAGTGCGGCGATGGGATATCGACGCACTTCTTGTTTTTTTATCTGAAAGCAAGAATCTCTATATTTCCCAAAAAGCGAAAAGCAGCAGTAACTCTACGGTAGGGATGTGTGTATTGTCTTTCAGGAAATCCATTGCCTTCCGAAGCTGGATGTTGACGGTGGATAGTGAGATATCAAGGCGTTTGGCTATCTCCTTTATTGATAACCCTTCTTCCCAGCGCAGTTTGAATATTTCCAGTCTCCCTTTAGGCATTTTCTCTGCTACGCGTGCAATCTGGGAAAGTTTTTCCTCCATCTCTATCTTTTGTTTCAATTCGTCTTCTCCATCATCCAGTTGCATCCAATACAGGCTTCTGTCTTCTTCGGACAAAGATAAGATAAGTTCCCGATTGATGTTTTTCCGCATATAGTCGATGGCCGTACGCTTGGCAATGGTGTAAAGAAAACTCTCTAAGGATAAGATGCGGGTAGTCTTGCTGCTTTCCCAGAATTTGATAAATATCTCCTGCGTCAAGTCCTCGGCGGCTGCCGGTGAATTGCATATATGTAATGCAAAGTAGAAAATCCGGTTGAAGTATTTCTTGAATATGCGGTCTATTGCTGCTTCTTCCTGAACGTGAAAGGATTCTAATGCCATTTCCCTATGTTTTTCCATACTCGCGAGATTCTGTTTGCCGGCAAAAATAGAGATATATCTTTATTTTCTACTGATAGACAGTGAATTGTAATCAGATATTATCTGCTGTTTCAAGTGCTTCTCAATCCTGTTTCATAACCGTTTCAGTTATTACAATTTCGTGAAATAGGGAGTCTCGTGCCATTGTGGAGTCGTAGTTTTAGAGATAGTTTGCGACTTTTATTATGAACCCGCACCGAACTCCCGGTCAATAAAGAACGAAAGATGAAGACTGACAGAGAATACATAGAATTATTGGAGCAATACTCCAAGCGACACTATTCGCAGGAAGAATTGCAGGAACTGTTGCAGTGGCTCGACTCCGAGTCCGGAGAAGAAGCCTATAACATCTACCTGGGAAGCCGGTTGGAAGAGGCGTGTAAGGCTGGTTCGGACTATCCGGACAAGCTCGCTCAGAAGATACTCAGACGGGTGAAGAAGCAGGTAGGCATCAAGACCACCCCATCCTGGAAAACCGTAATGTGGAGGTCGGTTGCAGCGGTGTTGCTGTTACTTGCAAGCAGTGGGGCAGCCTACTGGATTCTTGGCGACAAGTCCTATCAGATGGAGGATGAACAGGTAGTTCTTTGTGTGGAGAAAGGGAATAAGGCGATGGTTACTCTGCTCGATGGCAGCAAGGTGTGGCTGAATTCCGACAGTAGGCTTAAATATTCCAAGAAAGACGCGCGTGATGTCACTCTGGAAGGAGAGGCCTATTTTGAGGTTGCAAAGGATAAAAAACATCGCTTCAAAGTTCATACCCCTTATGCTTCCATCCAGGTATACGGTACGTCTTTCAATGTATCGGCGCACTCTAACGACTCGCTGTTTTCCGTCTCGCTGATAGAAGGAAGCATCGGGCTTACGATGAACAACCAGAGCAAGGAGGTGAGGATGCGTCCCAACGAGGTGGCTTATTATGATCAAAAGAAAAGCCGCTTCCTGGTTGCCCGCAAGAATATGGACGGGGTAGGACTATGGAGAAGCAACGAACTGAAACTGACCGACGTGGACATTCCTACATTGTGGAGCAGGATGGGATGTTGGTATAGCATGGATTTCATCATTCAAAACGAACCGGTAAAGAAACACTTATATAATGTGACTATTCAAACAGAGTCTGTTGAAGAAATGTTGGGACTAATCAATCAGATTACCCCTATTGAGTATGTAATTAAAGGAAAGGAGGTCATTATCAATTACAAGTAACTTACATTCTTACAATTATCCATCAAACAAATATAAATTTAATATATCTATAATATGAACCACTATATAATCAATAACTATCATCGCATAAAACAGAAGATAGCCGTCTGTCTGCTGGTAGCTCTTTGCAGCATCAGCGTGGCGGCCCAGAATGTGGACAATCAGCCTATCTCTTTGTCATTGCCCCGCACAACGCTGAAAGAGCTGTTCAAGGCTATCGAGAATGCGTCGGACTATAAATTTTTGTACGATTCTTCTGAAATCGACGTCAACCGGAAACTTTCTGCCGTTTACTCCAATCAGCCGGTCACCCAGATTTTGAAAGAAGTATTGAAGGACATGCGCTACGAAATCAAGGGCAAGCAGATTATCATAAAGAAGCAGCCCGAAGACTTGCAGAGGATAGCGGTGGCCGGCATCATAAAAGACCGGAACGGAGAGCCCGTAATCGGAGCCAATGTAAAGGAGAAAGGTTCGCAGAACGGTACGATCACGAACGTGGATGGAAGTTTCTCCCTGCCCGTTTCGCCTCGGGGCACGCTGCTTGTTTCTTTCATAGGATATACTTCCCAGGAGGTAGCTGTGAAAGGTCGTAAGTCTCTGGAAATTACTCTGCTCGAAGACTCTAAAATGCTGGATGAAGTAGTGATAGTGAGCTACGGCAGCCAGTTGAAGCGCGAAGTGACGGGGGCTGTGTCGCAGCTCAGTACCAAGAACCTGGCCGATATGCCGGTGCTTCAGTTTGCGCAGGAGTTGCAGGGAAAAATAGCCGGAGTTCAGGTAAATCAATATAGCGGACGGGTAGGCTCCGGCATCGCTTTGCGTATTCGCGGTGCGGCGTCTTTGTCTTCGGGCTATTCCCCGCTTATCGTTGTGGACGGAATTCCCCTGGCGGGCGATGCCAACAGTGTGAACCCCACAGAAATAGAGTCTTTCAGTATCTTGAAGGATGCTTCGGCCAGTGCACTCTACGGTTCGCGGGCTGCCAATGGCGTGATTCTTATAACGACGCGCAAGGCGCAGACCGGCGATACCCGTCTGGAGTTATCGGCTAATTACGGAGTACAGAGAGTCCCCCGGCGCGGACGTCCCGACATGATGACGGCGCGTGAGTTTGCCGAATTCCAGAATGAGTACTACGAGGACCGTGTGAAATATGAAGGATATACCGGAGAACTGGACCCGATTTACGAGAATCCGGAGAGATATGGAAAAGGCACCGACTGGTTCGACGCGATGACGCGCGAGGCTGCCATACAGAAGTATAATCTGTCCTTGTTCAAGGGTGGGGAGAACTATTCCACCTCGGCGGTGGTGGGCTACTCCATGCAAGACGGTGTGGTGGCCAATACGGGTGTAAAGATGTTTACCGCACGTGTCAACCAGATGTTCAAACTGAAAGACATGATAGAAATCGGTTTGAGCATAGCTCCCACATATAGGATAGACCACAATTCATTGATGGCCTTCGACGGGGTTAACAATCTGTTCAATAAGGCATTGCAGGCAAGCCCTCTGGTGGCTCCGGTGGACGATGATGGCAACATGCCTTTGTACGTCAATACGTCTCCGATGCTGAACAATATCAATCCCTACAAAATCATCATGGAAACGGTGGACGATTATGCCACTTCGCGTTTGCTGGCCAATGGCTATATCAGCATAACTCCGCTGAAAGGCCTTACCCTTAAAACCAGTCTTGCCACCGACATGGCTTGGGAGAGGCGTAAATACTTCAAGCCGGGCAGCATTACGGTAGAAAACATAGCAAGCGGCACGAGCAGCTACTACAACAACTACACCTGGATTTCGGAGACGAACCTCACTTATGCAAATACCTTCAAGGAAGCTCATAAGCTGGAAGTCCTGCTGGGATTCTCCGCGCAGAAGTACCAGAAGGAAAGCAACAGCGTTGCGGGCAGTAACTTCAGTAGTGATGACATTCCCTACCTAAGCAGTGCCACCAGTATAACGTCGGGCACCAGCAACATAACGGAGTATGCCCTGCTGTCGCTGCTGGGCCGTGTAAACTACAGCTATAAGGGCAAGTATCTACTTTCTGCCGCCTTGCGCCGTGACGGTTCTTCGCGGTTCGGTGCCAACCAGAGGTATGGTTACTTTCCGTCCATATCGGGAGGATGGTTACTCAGTGAAGAGCCTTTCCTCAGCTCCGTTGCCTCCCTGAATATGCTGAAGCTAAGAGCCAGCTACGGAATGACCGGTAACGATAATATCGGAAACTACACACACATAGCCAACATCGGAGAATATAACTATGTGTTTAACGGAACTCTTGTCAGTGGCGCATCGAGCAGCAACATTGCCAATACGGAGTTGGCATGGGAGCGCACCAAGCAGTTTGATATTGGTTTCGACATGTCACTGTTCGACAACCGCCTTTCCCTGTCGTACGATTACTACAAGAAGGCCACCGACAATATGATTCAGAACCGCCCCATTCCCCAGGCTTCCGGCTTTGCTTCCATCACGTCCAACGTGGGCAAGGTGCACTTCTGGGGGCATGAGATAAGCGTGGGCTATAATAACCGGTTCGGGCAGTTGTCCTGGCAGTCCAATTTCAATATTTCGTTCGACCGTAATAAGATTATCTCCCTGGTTGCTCCGGGCTACATCACCCGCAATGCCAGCGAGTATTCCGACTATTACAGAAATCAGGAAGGTTATCCTTTGAGCCAGTTCTACGGATATATCAAGCTGGGGCTTTATAAGGATGAGGCCGATCTTGCCAATTCTCCTAAAAGCAGTACTTCGCAGGTAGGAACCATCAAGTTTGAGGATGTGAACAAGGACGGGGTAATCAATGTGAAAGACCGTACCTTCATCGGTGATCCGAATCCCGATTTCCTGTTTGGCTTCACCAACAACTTTAAGTACAGCCAGTTCGACCTCAGCGTGTCAATGTCCGGCTCGTACGGGGGCAAGGTCATAAGCAGTCTGACGCACCAGTACCTGGGCAACCTGGACGGCGCATTCAACCTGCTTGCCGCTGCCAAAGACCGTTGGCGCTCTCCCGAGCAGCCGGGTTCGGGCAAATATCCGCGCACTATGACCGGAACGACGGCCGAGCATCGCAAAGTAAATACCAGCTGGATTGAAAGCAATTCCCATCTGGCGGTCAAGAACATTGCTTTGGGGTATACCATCCCCCTGCCGAAGAACAAGTATTGTTCGAACTTGCGTATTTATACTTCTGTGCAGAACGTATTCTTCATCAGCAAGTACAGTAGCGCCAATCCCGAAGTCAGTCTGAACGGGCTGAACGGCACCGGCATCGGGGTCGATGAGAACTCATATCCTATTCCGCGTACTTATTCATTCGGATTGAATGTAACGTTTTAACACACTATCTATATTAATCGTCAAATAAGAGAGAATATGAAATTGTATAAATTATTATTCATTGCCGGTGCACTTTTGCTGAGCAGTTGCAATGATTTTCTGGATCTTGTGCCGGGAGATAAAGAGTCGGGCGGTTCGTTCTACCGCACCGAGGAGCAGTTGAGACAGGCCGTTGTAGCCGCTTATGTGCCGTTGAGGGCTTTTGCCGATAATGACTTTTTTACGGGCGAAGGCCGTTCGGACAATGCACACTATGACTATACGCCTGCCAATCGTGGTTCGGCGTACGTATTCCGTGAGGGTATCTACGATTTTACGGACGGCCCGGAAAACACGTATGTCAATGCTGTGTATTATCATTGCTACAAAGGCATTTCACGTGCCAACATTGCTATTGATTATCTTGAGAAATCGTCTATTGATGACGGAGTAAAGAAAGACCTGATAGGACAAACAAAATTCCTGCGTGCCTTCTTCTATTATAAATTGGTCCGCTATTTTGGCGGGGTGCCTCTCTATCTTCACGAGGTGGCCACGGCCGAAGACGCTTTCCTTCCGCGTTCGTCGGTAGACGAGGTATATGCCCAGATCATCTCTGATGCACAGGCTGCAATAGATAACCTCAAGGCACCGGAGAAGTTCCCTCAGAGCGGCGAGGCCACCAAAGGGGCGGCTACCATCTTGCTTGCCGACGTATACGTGACCCGCAAGGACTACAAGGCAGCCGAGACTCTGCTGAAAACACTGCCTGCCATGGGGTATGGATTGCTGGGCAATTATTCCGATGTATTTTCCACAGCCAACAAGAACAGCAAGGAATTCTTGTTTTCGATACAGTACATGCAAGGCTTGCAGGGCGGACAGCAAAGCAACTTTATCTATAAGTTCCTTCCGCGTTCCACCAATACCAAGGTGGTGACGGATGTAGCCACCAATAACAGCTCGCTTGGAGGGTGGAATGTTCCTACGGAAGATCTGATAAATGCCTATGAACCCGGCGACTTGCGCAAGAGTGCTTCCATAGGCATAGCAGAGGGCACTTATAACAGCAGTTATATGTTTACCTATATTGCCAATACCGACATTGAAGAATATGTTCCCAAAGAAGGTATAGCCGGCGTGCCTTATATCAAGAAATACCTGAATCCTCATACCGACCCCAATAATACCGATGACAATTGGCCTATTTACCGTTATGCCGAGGCGTTGCTTCTTCTTGCCGAGGCCATCAACGAGCAGGGACGCGGTCAGGAGGCGTTGCCCTACCTCAACGAAGTGAGACAGAGGGCGGGCCTGAAGGCGGTGACTGTCACCAATCAGGCGCAACTGCGTGAGATTATCATGAAAGAACGCCGTGTGGAGCTGGCCTTCGAGAACAAACGTTGGCACGACCTGGTGCGTAGCGGAAAGGCCGTGGAGGTAATGACTGCTTACGGCAAGGCCCTGAAGGAGAAATACACTTATCTGGTAGACGATTCGTATAAAGTGAGCGAATACCGCCTGCTCTTCCCGTTGCCTTTCGATGAAGTGGCGATGAATAAGGAAATGGAGCAAAACGAGGGTTATTAAAATAGTTGGAAAACAAAAGATGAGTAAAATGAAATCAAGTATGTTTATATGGTTACTATTCCTGTCCGTGGCTTCTGCCTACGGGCAGGGGCAGTACGCCAAGGGCTATGTCTACTGCGACCGGAACGGGAACGGCAAGCATGACCGTGGCGAGGAATATCTGCCGGGAGTCGGTGTTACGAACGGTAGCGAGATTGTATTGACCGATAAGAAGGGGTATTATAAGCTGCCGGTCGGAGAAGAGGTCACGATTGCTGTCATCAAGCCTGCGCAGTATAGCACGTCACTCGGCAAATATAACATTCCGGCATCTTATTACTATCACAAGCCTGCGGGCACTCCCCGTCGCGAAAGCTATGAAGGCATTGCCCCCACCGGAAAGTTGCCTGCATCCATCGACTTCGGTCTTATCCCGCAAGAGGAGCCGGAGGCGTTTACGGTGTTGGTCATGGGCGATCCGCAACCGCATTTCCCCGACCACATCGGCTACTTCTCAAAAGCCATTGTCTCGGAACTGGAAAACGTCGAAGGCGTCAGCTTTGGCATCAGCCTGGGAGATATCAATGATGAGAACTTCGACTTGTTCGAGCCTTATAACGGGGAGATCGGCAAGATTGGCATACCGTGGTACAACCTGTTGGGAAACCATGATATGGATTATGAGGCCCGGACGGATATGGAAGCGGACGATGCTTTCGAGACCTTTGTGGGGCCGGCAAACTATGCATTCAACTATGGCAATGCCCATTTCCTGATTCTGGATGATGTGCTGTTTCCCGATCCCCGCTCCACGAGCAATTCGAGAAGCTATTGGGGCGGTTTCCGTGAAGATCAGAAAGCGTTTATAAAGAACGACTTGAGCCTGGTTGGCAAGGACAAACTGGTGGTAGTGGCATTCCATATTCCGATGCTCGGTGACAATGCGGTGCGGAAGGAAGACAAGGCCTTCCTGTTCGACTGTCTGAAGGACTTCCCGCATGTGCTGTTGCTTTCGGCGCACCTGCACCGTCAGAACCAGTTTTTCCATACCTCTCAAGACGGATGGGAAGGGAACACCCCGCTTCACGAATTCAATGCGGGGGCAACCTGCGGTGACTTCTATTCGGGCTATCTGGACGAGAATGGCGTACCTCTTTCGGTGATGTCCGACGGTACTCCCAAAGGTTATGCATTTCTGCGGGTGGAGGGCAACCGATATAGCATCGACTATAAAGTTGCAGGCCAGCCGGCAGATTATAAGATGTCCGTAAATATTCCGCGGAAGGTGGTGCGGGGCAGACATACGCCTGCACACATCACGGTCAACTTCTTTATGGGCTCGGAGAAGGATATCGTATCCTACCGCATTGACGGGGGCGAATGGAAAACCATGAAGAGAGAAGAGGTGACCGACCCCGACCATGACTATATGGTACAGCGTTGGAACCGTGACGACGCGGTGAAGCATGCCCGTTGGCCGGATTCTTCCTATCCCTCATCCCACATCTGGAGAGTGCGCGTGCCGTCTGCATTGCCTGTGGGGATGCACGTGGTGGAGGTAAAAGTAACGGATATGTTCGGTAAAACCCATTATGGCAAGGGAGAATATGAAGTGGTAGAGGCTGTAAGGATGTATCCTTGAGGTGTTTCCCTGTTATTTTAGATACTATATAATGTTAATAATGTCGTAAGCGTATAACTTTTTGTCGGAATACTCCTATCTTTGCGCCCGAAAACGAAATGTGGAAAGATTTGAGTAGCTTGCAACCACAGAAAAAAATGCTAAAACACATCCTTTTCTGCCGGTGCCTCTGCGCATCGCGATATGCATGCCTACTCATCTCCCCTTCCCGCATGGGACTTTTCAATTTTTAAATCTCAATTCTCAATTTAGTTATGGGATATTTATTCACATCCGAATCGGTGTCTGAAGGACACCCCGACAAAGTGGCCGATCAAATATCGGACGCTGTGCTTGACAAACTGTTGGCTTACGACCCCAGTTCGAAAGTAGCTTGCGAAACTCTGGTTACTACCGGGCAGGTAGTGCTGGCTGGAGAAGTGAAAACCAAAGCGTACGTTGACCTGCAACTCATCGCACGCGAAGTAATCCGGAAAATCGGCTATACCAAAGGCGAGTATATGTTCGAGAGCAATTCGTGCGGCGTGCTGAGCGCCATCCACGAGCAAAGCCCCGACATCAACCGCGGTGTAGAGCGACAAGACCCTATGGAACAAGGTGCGGGCGACCAGGGCATGATGTTCGGTTATGCCACCAACGAAACGGAAAACTATATGCCGCTTTCGCTGGACCTCTCACACCGCATCCTGCAAGTACTGGCCGACATCCGTCGCGAAGGCAAGGAAATGACCTACCTCCGTCCCGATGCCAAGAGCCAGGTGACCATCGAATACGATGACAACGGCATGCCCGTCCGCATCGACACCATTGTCGTTTCTACCCAGCACGACGACTTCATCCAGCCTGCCGACAACAGCGAGGCTGCCCAGCTCAAGGCCGATGAAGAAATGCTTGCCACCATCCGCCGCGATGTTATCGAGATCCTGATGCCCCGCGTCATTGCCTCCATCCATCACCAGAAGGTGCTGGCACTGTTCAACGACCGCATCACCTACCACGTCAACCCTACGGGCAAGTTTGTCATCGGCGGCCCTCACGGAGACACCGGACTGACCGGCCGTAAGATTATCGTCGATACCTACGGCGGCAAGGGTGCACACGGTGGTGGCGCCTTCTCCGGCAAAGACCCCTCGAAGGTAGACCGCTCGGCTGCATACGCTGCCCGTCACATCGCCAAGAACCTGGTAGCTGCCGGCGTAGCCGACGAGATGCTGGTGCAGGTAAGTTATGCCATCGGCGTAGCCCGCCCCATCAATATCTTTGTAGATACCTATGGCCGCAGCCACGTCAACATGAGCGACGGCGAGATAGCCGGCAAGATTGACGAGCTCTTCGACCTTCGCCCCAAGGCCATCGAAGACCGCCTGAAACTGCGCAACCCCATCTATCAGGAAACTGCCGCTTACGGACACATGGGACGCGAACCGCAGATCATCACCAAGCATTTCCACTCCCGCTACGAAGGCGACAAGGAGATAGAGGTAGAACTCTTCACTTGGGAGAAGCTGGATTATGTGGAGAAGGTGAAAGCCGCTTTCGGCCTATAACCTGCTAATTGGCAATTGCTAATTGGAAAAGTAATCAGCATAGCTTTACAGCTATTTATATAGAAGGCTGCCCTTTTGCTCCGAGTTATCGGGGTGGAAGTGGCAGCCTTTGATTTCGTAGTTTACCAGCAAACGAAATCGTAGTTTACCGGCAAACGAATCTCTTTCTTCTGCTTGCCGGGCAATAAATCAAGGGCAGATAATGGCTATTTACCCTAAATCGTGTACCTTTGTAGCACGACGACAGCAATACTAAGATATGAAATACGCTCTGATTGTTCTCTCCTTCTGTTTAGGAATTCTCCTCTTGTGCTACTCTTGCCGGAGGGAGAGGGCTGCTACTTACCCTGCACTTTTCACTGCCGATTCCATCATGTGGGCAGATCCCGATAGCGCTCTGTTGCTGTTGGAGCAGATACCTTCTCCTCAAGATTTGCGGGGAGCAGACCGTGCGCTGTATGCCTTGTTGCTGACCCAAGCCCGATACAAAAGCTGCGTGCTGCTGAAGAACGATTCTTTGATAAGGATAGCGGTGGATTATTATGAAGGCAGCCGAGAGCAGGAGCTGCTGGCAAAGTCCTATTTCTATTGGGGATGCGTGCATATGGAGCAGAAGGAACTGCCTGAAGCGATTGACCTTTACCTAAAGTCTTTGAATCTGATGTTAGAGAGTAATGACTCTATATTTGTGGCTATGATATATAGCCATTTGGGTATTTGCTATGGTGAACAGGATCTATATTCTACAGCAAGAGATATGTATAAGAAGGGATATAATTTGTGTATTGAACAGGATTCTGCCCGTGCTTGTTATGCCTTAAATGATATTGGAGATGCTTTCTTGGAAGATTATCAGATAGATAGTGCTTTAATATATTATCAGCAAGCATTGGGAATTGCTTTTTCACTTCAACACCCTGATTTGTTGTTTGCTACATATAATGACATCGCTGCACTTTATAATGAACAAGGTAAATATGCTGAAGCTGAATCTTGCATATCAAAGGCGTTGCTGTATCAATCAAACAAGGATAACTATATTTTAGCTTGTTCGACCAAAGGGGATATTTTGGGGAATTTAAATCACAGTGATTCTGCCATTCATTATTGGAAGATAGGTGCTGAGTCCTCCAATATATATGTGAAAGCGGCATCTTATAATAGTTTGTTTCAAGAATATAAGAAGATTAAGTCATGGGAGAATGCTGTTTTATATGCTGACTCTTTCTTTGTTTTCTATGATTCCATTCAGACAATGAATGACCGTGATGAACTTGATAAACTGATGGATAATCATTTAGTAGAGCTCCATAAGCGCAAGCTATCCATTACAAGCCAACGAGTAACTGCGTGCTTGATAATCACCTTTTTACTACTTGTATTCACATTGATTATACTGTACTTATGGCGTGATAGCCGCCGGAAGAAAAAGTATGTAGCCCTGCAACAACGCTTGATGGAAAGCCGTGTTGAATTGATGCTCTTAAACGAAACCTCTGAATCTGCAGACAGTAATAAGAGTGCAGATTTGTTTAAATTGGAAGAAGAACGCTTTCTGATTTGTGCCTCTTTGTTCAAGACAACCGAAGGCTATAAACGATTGAATGAACTGAAACAAGCAACTCCCAAAGAACAGACCCGGATAGCTGATACTCATAGGGAAATCATCGTGAGTGACATCCGAAAGACCTTTGCCGATGTTATGGGAGATTTAAAGGAACGCTACCCGGCTTTGACCAATGATGATTTGTTTTATTGCGTATTATCCCTGCTTCATTGTCCCCGAGTTATCATTCTATATGTATTGAATGTTTCCGATGATGCTCTGAAAGTTAGGAAAAACCGCATCAAGAAGAAAGTGGATGATGACTTCTTCAACCGCACCTTCAGCTACTGATAATCATTCTTTTGCGTATTCCTCTTATCCCTTTCTCTGTCTTCTTTGTTACCATTGTTACCTTTTATTCTTTTGATTTTACTTGGAAACTTGTGTCCTTTGAGGAATTGACCAATCTATTAGACCAAGAATTGCAAAACTAATAGCTTCTGACCATTATGATGAAATATTTCCATATCACGTTATTAATCGGCTTGTCCCTTTTGTTGGCGGGTTGCGAAGAAGAGTTTGATGTCGATGTTCCCGATGCTGTCCTCGATGGAATCTTTTTCAACGGAGTGATAACGAACGAGCATCCACCTTATTTTTTCCTCTTGAGGAAACCAGCCTTGATGTCTGCCGAAGATGGCGTGTATGAGGGAATAGAGGATGCCACAATGGTGGTGTCGGATCTTACCGAAGGCATCAGAGATACCATGCAACTGCTTCAACCGTATGGTGGCTATGGTGGAACCTTTTATGACTTCTATGATTATTACCTGAAGAAGAATAGCACTGAACGCGCAAATGCCGGACATAATGAGAGCAATTGGCGGGGGATATATGTCACTACCAAAATTTATGGCATAGAGGGACACTCTTACCAACTGGATATCTATCGTGATGGTAAGCACTACCAGTCTGATGTCCAAAAGATGGAGCCTGCACTCGAAATCACCGGTTTGAAAGTGAAGTATTTCGACTTTAACGAGAAGGGAGGTACGTGGGCTCCGTGCATTAACTTCATTAATCCGCCTGCTGTAGACAATTATTATTTATTTAAGTTGTCTCCGAGTTTTTATACAAATCTCTATATGTCCCGTCCTCAAGCCCTATTGGGAGGGCAGAATTCATTTTGGGAATATTCAATATTGAGTGACAAGTACCTCGAAGAGAATGTAGTGGACTTTCTGGTGGACGATGGAGAAAACCCTTTGGGATATCCTCCCGGATGGGATTATCCCAGTTCTGATTCTTTGTATGTATGGGCACAGACTATCTCCGAGAGCTGTTATGATGTTTTCGATCAGATGATACGCCAATTTCGTGCAGACGGAGGTGCCTATACACCGGCTCCGTCGTCCGTGACAGGCAACATAAGTGGTGGGGCCTATGGGTGCTTCCGCGTGAGTGCAGTCTCCGTAAAAGGAATTGCCACAAAGGAAGAATAATGTTTTCTTTTGATTCAGTAAGACTATAAAACCGAATGAAGCAATTACTTATTTATATCTGTATTCTATTGGGGGGATGGCAAGTTGCCACCGCGCAGCAAGTTGTGGTGCGCGGGCGTGTGACGGATGCCAAGACGGGGGAGATTCTGCCGGATGCCAATGTGCTGGAAAGGAAATCGGGAACGGGAATGGCTACAAATACCTATGGGCTTTATTCCGTTTCGCTCCCTCGCGGAAGGTGTGTATTGCAATGCTCCATGCTGGGATATGTTACCTGGAAAGATGCACTCACTTTGACGGGCAACACAGTGGTGGACATTGCTTTGCAACCCGACGAATACCTGCTGAAAGGCATCGAGGTAGTGGGGAACCGCAAGCATAGCGGGCAATTTTCGTTAGAAGCAAAAGAGATGCAAGCCCTGCCCGCAGTGGGTGGAGAGCCCGATTTGATGAAGTCCCTGCAACTCTTGCCGGGTGTGCAGAGCGGCAATGAGGGCGCCAACAACATCTCGGTGCGTGGAGGAAGCCAATGGGGAAACCTGGTGCTGCTGGATGAAGCGGTAGTTTATAATCCCAGCCATGTGCTGTCTTTCTTTTCGGTGTTCAACAATGACGCTATCCGTGAAGTAAACCTGTATAAATCCTTTTTCCCGTTGAAGTATGGCGGGCGCTCTTCTTCCGTGATAGACGTGCGCATGCGCGAAGGCAACAGCAAGGAGAATGAGCGGAGTGCGAGCCTGGGATTGATATCCTCGAAACTACTGCTGGAAGGACCGCTGAAAAAGGAGGAAAGCTCTTACCTGGTTTCCGGCAGATTCGGATATCCCGGAGTGGTGGCGGGGCTGCTGGGAAGTGAACTGGCATCGAAGCCGCAGATGTGGTTCTACGACGTCAATGCCAAAGTAAACGGAACGCTGAACGACCGCAACCGGATATTCTTTTCGCTCTATAGCGGAGGAGACCATACGGTGTTCAACAAGCTGGTGAGGGGCTACGGCATGGATTGGGGAAACGCCACAGCCACGGTGCGTTGGAATCATATACTGAATGACAAAACGAATGTGAATACAAGCGCCGTCTTCAGTAACTATTATTATAAATATAAGTCGCTGTCGGACGGATTGAGGTACGTGTGGAAATCGAATATGCAGTCCTACCAACTAAAATCGGACTGGGAGCGGTATCAAAACAACCTGTTGACTCTGAAGGGTGGTATGAATCTGCACTACTTTACCACGATGCCCGGTGCCGTTGGCAAAGCAGGCGAGGACTCTAACATCATCCCTTCGCAGTTGCCGCGGAAAAGCCTGTGGGACGCGGCGCTCTATGCAGAAGCCAATTATAAATTCATGCCCCGCTTTCAGCTGACTGCCGGTCTCAGGCTGTCGATGCTCCATGCCCCGGCCTCTTCTTACTACGCCGCCAAAACATTTGTAGTGCCCGAACCCCGCGCCGAGCTATCCTTTGCGCCCAACGCGTCGCATCGCTTCTCTGCCTCTTACACACAGGCAGCGCAAAGCATACACATGCTCACCACCTCTTCGGTAGGCATCCCCTCGGATATGTGGATGCCTGCCAACGCATTGCTGAAGCCATCCGTGATGCGCCAACTGGCGCTGGGCTACGAGTATAACTTCCCCGACCGGGAATACACCCTCTCGGTAGAAGCATACGCCCGCAGAACGAGCCATGTAGTAGATTACCGGAAGAATGCCGACATTTTCCAGAACGACCGTATAGAGAATGAAGTGGAAACCGGCTCTGCCAAAGGTTACGGGCTGGAGCTTTATCTGTCCCGCAACCGGGGACCTGTGACCGGATGGCTCAGTTATACCCACTCGTGGGCGCGCAACCGGATAGGGGGAGAGGAATACAGACCGGTATATGACCGCCCTCATAGCTTGAAGTTGTTTGTGAATTGGGAGATCGATAAGCACTGGTCTTTGTCGTCCACCTTTTCCTATGCTTCGGGCATGAACCTGACGCTTCCGATAGGGAAGTATAACTCGGAAGGGGTACTGGTTTACATTTACTCAAAACGTAACGGATACCGTGCTCCGGCTTTCCACCAACTGGATTTTGCCGCCACTTGGCGCATCAGGCAAGGCCGTAGTCTGAGCCTTTCCATCATCAATGCCTACAGCCGGAAGAACGTCTTTTCCATTTACGCCGGGCGGCAGGGACATTTTTCCGTTGGCAACGGCCGCGTCTATAAGCTGTATCTCTACGGCATTGTCCCCTCTATTACTTACTCATTTAAATTCTGATTGTCTTTTCTCCGTTACATCATCATATTCTTTCGGATCGAAAACTTCACAATCGCCATCGCATTGACAGATGCCAGCGGCAGCTCCATCGGGTCGTGGTGGGTGTTATAGCTCACCAGCTTGATGCAGTCCGGCTGCTCGGAGTGGTTGACGTACTTCACCGCCAGATACTCGTCGCCGCCAAGCTGGAAGGAGACGAGGTACATTTCGCCGTAGATGACGTCGGCGAAGCTCTGGATGGACTTGAAGCCCACGATGTCGCCCGACTTCAGGATGGGGTACATCGAATCGCCGTTCACATAGACGGCGCCGTCGCACCGGGGCACGTTGGGAATCGTAATCTTGCCCAGGGCGTACTGCGGGCGGTCGGCAAGGAGCGTTTTCAGGTTGGCAGCGGCGGAGATGTCGTAGAGCGTCACGCTGCGGTCGTCCACGGGGTCGGCGGTTTTCGGGTTGTGAAGTATCTCCACTTCGCCCTGTATCAGTTCGCTGTCGCAGAAGGCGGCGTGGTGCGTGGGGGTGCCCTTGCCCGTCAGCAGCCAGTTGTAGTCCACGTCGTCCAGCCGGCTCAGCAGCAGGGCGAAGTCGATGCTGTTTCGTGCCGTCCAGTTGCTCAGCGTGGAGCGTGATATGCCCAGGAAGGCGGCAAGCTCGCTGTCTGCCTTGAATCCTTTCACCAGTTTGGCTCGCTTTATGATGTCTGCCACGCAGAACATCAGGTCTTTGTCATTCTCCATATCTTCGGTTTATATCATGTGAATTTTGCAGAATTTATTAGTCTCTCATTTATATCTGATTACGCCTTTTTTAAGAATTTATTCGGTGAATCTCTTGTTTTATAAATGAAAACTGTATTATCTTTGTTGGGACAAAAGTAACTATTTGTTTTATAAACGCAAACTAAAAAGAGAAGAATTATGGAGAATACACACATTGCTCCATCTATAGATGCCGTCTGCTGTATCTATAGATCCCGCCCGCTGCATCTATAGATGCAATACACCGGATATATGTATTTGTAAAATCGCACTCACAGCCATCTGACGGCAGGGGGCGGAAAGGATAACTATCGTACTAACTATTAACAACACTATCATGGAACAAATTTCAGAAAACAATCTCCGCATCTGTGGATGCTGCCACAGAGCACTCTCTATGGACCTATTTTATATCAATAAGCATACACACCTCCCGGACAATTATTGCAAAGAGTGCCGCAGGGAGTTTAGTAATGCCCGCTATCACTGTTCACAAACTGTGGATAAATCTTGCCACTATCCGGTTATTACCAAGATATCGGATCGCACCCTTCGTATGGCTCTTATTTTTCACGCACTGAAAGTAGTGCGTGAAAGCATACTTTCCAAACGGGAACGTCTGCGTGAAAGCGGACGCCCGGACCAATCACCAATCACTAATCGTTAATTATCAATCACTAATCATCATGTCCAGAATCAAAAAACGGGGGCTCGACTATTTCCCCTTGAACACAGACTTTATGCACGACCGCCTGGTGCGGCGCATTATGAAGCGTGAGGGCGACGGCGCTTTTGCCATCTTGCTGGGGGCGCTCTCTTGCATCTATGCCGACGAGGGCTACTACGTGCGTGCCGACGAGCTTTTCTATGAAGACCTTTCGGCATGCCTCTACGAAAAGAGCGCCGCCGATGTGAAGCGCATCCTTGCCCTGGCTGTGGAGTACGGCATCTTTGATGCCGCCCTCTTCGGCGAATACGGCATCCTGACTTCTGCCGAAATACAGCGGCAGTTCCTTTTCAGCACCAAGCGCCGGAAGTCTTCGGTGATAGATGCCCGCTACTGTCTGGTGGACGAGTCGCAAGCCGGTGAAGACGTGGCAGCAGCCGGCCGTGAAGATGTAGCAATTAAGCCCGAAAATGTAACATCGGGTACACATAGCACATCACAGCATACCACATTACAGCAGAGCGTAGCACATACCCTCCTCGATAGTTCCCCCGAAACCGGGGGCACTGTTGAAGGCGCGGCTGTGCCAGCCGCGGAGGTGGAATATCTTCGAAAGATAGAGGCTGTGAAGCCCCCTGAGGATGGCACAAGCCGCAACCTGGACGGGTTGCTCTTCAACCTGCGCCAGTTTCATATCTCCCCCCAAGAGCAGTATGCCATTATCCTGAAAAGCAATTTCGGTGCCATCGGGCATCCGCTGTGGAAGGGGTTTTATGCCTTGCGCGAGAGTCATGGCAAGATACGTCAGCCGGGACGCTACCTGCTGAGCCTATGCAATAAGTAGTGTTTTCATAGCGTGAATAAATTCATGAAGAAAAACGGTGTTTTTGATTTGCATAGTACCTGAGATGGTGTTATCTTTGCAATGTGGTTAAGCTTAATACACGAACATAAAACATTTTATTAACTATTTTAAAACAAAACTATTATGCCAGTAATTTACAAATCATTTCAATCGGTTCTTGCCAACAAGGCAGGCAAGAAGCTTTTTTATCCCCGTGTGATATTAACGGGAAACGTGAGCACCTCCAAAGTGGCTCAGGAGATAGCCGAACTGTCTTCGCTCTCTACCGGTGACTCAAAGAACGTTATCGACAACCTGGTGACCGTGATGACCCGCCACCTGCAATCCTCTGAAAGCGTGACGCTGGACGGCCTGGGAACCTTCCGCCTCTCGATGAAGTCCACCATGAACGGTGTGGAGGATGCGGCAAAGGTGTCCGCCACGCAAGCTACGCTGCAAGTACGTTTCTTGCCTGCTGCCAAGCGGCAGTTGAATGGTACTGTGGCTACCCGTTCGCTGGTGACCGGGGTGAAGTGCGTGCGCTTCGACCTTCAGGATGCTGCGGGTTCCGGCAGTGGCGACGGGAGTGGCAGCGGTAGCGATGGCGACCTGGATGAGAATCCGATGGGCTAAGCACCGGTCCGGGGAGGGAACGGAGCCAATCACTATTAATTATTAAACTAAAACACAAAGCATTATGAAAATGACAAAAAACACCTGGAAAACAATCTTCAAGATAATTGCTGCCGTCATCACCACCATAGGCGGGGTGCTGGGAATACAGGCGATGCCGCCCATGTAAAGGCGTCTCCTTGACATATTCTAAGAAGAGTCTATTTAATTGCTATCCTAACATCAGATATCCCATATCTTGTATGTTAGGATAGCTTTTTCTTTTTGGAAATAGTAATATCCCCAAAAGAAGGAAGGGAAAAGCAGGAATCTACAGCAGCAGATAATACTACTCCGGCGGTGTAGCATATCATATCCGACCATAGGAAACCATGACCGAAGATGAGTGCTCCGAGAGTGGTGTTTCGTACTGTGTTTGCCCAGTCTGCCTGATATAATTGGCTGATCTCTATGCAGAAAGAAAAGAGTAGGGAGATGGCGGCGGCTTTGAGTAGGGATACCGAAGGGGCGAGGAATCGCAGTCCGAAATAGACCATGGCGGCCCAAAGGGTATCGCCGGAGTACTCTGCAATAAACCCGGGTAACAGATCACCATACCGCCTGGAAGCAAGCCCGGCCAATATAATGACAAAGGCGACAGCCAAATAAATCCAACGTCTGTATTTCACACTGTAATATTTAAATTCAGCGCAAAATTACGAAAAATCAGTCGGTATGAGCGGGAAGGAGACTATTTCTTTATAGCCCAATGAGGGTGTGTGTAATCTTTTTCGTACTTTTGTCAACCAAACAGCTTGAGTATAAAATAAATCATTGACAGCTATGAAGAAGGTTTTCAAAGTTATTGGAATTAGTGCCTTATCACTGGTTGCACTATTAGTAGTGGCAGCAGTCGTTATCAGATTCTTTTTTAAGGATGAAGCGATTACATACCGGAAGAAAATTTATGTAGAGCTGCTCCGGGAAGGGAAATATGCGGCAGATACGCTGATTCTCAAACCTGTCTATTGTATGGACGATGAGCGCTTGGCAGAAGTTAAGACACGCTTCCGGCTGGATACTCTTTTTGATGGAACGGAAGATGTGTATCAGAAAGCGCTTAAAATACAGCGCTTCGTGTCCGACCACTTACTGCATGGCAACCCTCCGCAGATGCCGGAACGAAAAAATGCCATCGACTTATGGGCCTTTGCCGATACAAGCGGTTATCACCTGAACTGCCGCCACCACTCCATTCTGATGCGGGATATGCTGATGTCCGTCGGCATTGAAGCCCGCTACATCACTTGCCTGCCGGAGGATGCAGAAGATCAGGACTGCCATGTGGTCAACGAAATCTTTTCGCCTGAACTGAATAAGTGGGTGATGATAGACTCGGACATGGACAAGGTGGTGACGGATATGCAGGGTGTGCCCCTCTCGTTGCGCGAACTGAGAGATAAGCTGATTGCCGACGAGCCTTATTTGATTAACGGACAAGAGAACAAGGGGCAACATTATGATATGTACATGGCTAAGAACAGCTATTGGTACAGCAGGCACGAAGTGAGCCGGATAGATGATGAGACAGGCGATCTCTTGGCGGGTGACCGGAAGATAGCCCTTATCCCTGCCGGGTTTGTAGTGGAGAGTGGCGGCACCCAATGGCTCTTTGAGAGCAGTATCCACACCACGAATCCCGAAGAATTTTGGAAATAGCCGTCTCTTGTTTCAAATCTCCCCGAAATCATGTACCTTTGCAGCCATATTTATAAGGTATAGAACAAGATGATGAATAAGATTACTTCCGTATGCGTGTATAGCGCGTCGAGCACCAAGATCGATTCCGCTTATACCGAGGCTGCCCGTGAGTTGGGCGCTTTGTTGGGGCAGAAACAGATCCGGTTGATAAACGGAGCCGGAAACATGGGGCTGATGGCAGCCGTGGCAGATGCGGTGCTCCAGGCAGGCGGCGAGGTGACGGGAGTTATCCCCCGCTTCATGGTGGAGCAGGGGTGGCACCACACGGGACTCACCAAACTCGTGGAAGTGGCGAACATGCACGAGCGGAAGAAGATGATGGCCGACCTGAGCGATGCCATCATTGCCCTGCCCGGTGGTTGCGGCACGCTGGAAGAACTGCTGGAAGTCATCACCTGGAAGCAGCTGGGGCTTTATCTTAACCCGATTGTAATATTGAACACCAAAGGTTACTTCGACCCTTTGCTCGATATGCTGCGCAAGGCAGTGGACGAGAACTTTATGCGGCAGCAGCACGGCGCCATCTGGCATGTGGCACAGACCCCCCGGGAGGCAGTGGAGCTGATACATACCATCCCTCTATGGGATGAATCCATCCGTAAATTCGCCGCAATATGATAGCTCAGTTGATGGTTTGGGCAGTGACGGGAGCGGAGGGAATCCCCATTCCTTACTCTCCACGCATGGACGACGGTATCACCGTGGTGCTTCTGTGCTGCTTCTTTCTGTCTGCTTATGTTTTGTCGCGCAGCCGTAAGTTCCTGTTGCAATTGGTAAAGGATTTTCTGCTTCATCGCGAGCGCACCAGCATCTTTGCCACCTCTACGGCGGCCGATATGCGCTATTTATTACTGCTGATACTACAGACCTGCGTCCTTGCAGGCGTCTGCCTTTTCAACTATTTCAATGACGTTCGGCCCGAGCTGGTGACCCATGTCCCACCGTTTCTGTTACTGGGCATATATATAGGTGTGTGTCTTCTTTATTTATTCTTCAAGTGGTTGTTATACTCCTTCCTGGGTTGGATTTTTTTTGACGAAAGTACCACTACTCTCTGGATTGAGTCGTATACTACCTTGCTTTATTACCTCGGATTCTCCCTTTTTCCGTTTGCTCTGTTTATAGTCTACTTCGACTTGAATTTGCAACTAACGATAATAATCGGATTGATTTTGTTCTTTTTTGCTAAGATATTGATGCTATATAAGTGGATAAAGCTTTTTTGTGACAATTTATATGGCAGTTTGCTTTTAATTTTATACTTTTGTGCCCTTGAAATCATACCTTGTTTTATGTTATATCAAGGGATGATGCAGCTAAACGATTATTTGATAATAAAATTTTAGGACGTTGAAAATTAAGAAAGTACTTGTGTCGCAGCCGAAACCGGCATCAGAGAAATCTCCTTACTACGACATTGCCGAGAAATACGGTGTGAAAATAGATTTTCGCCCGTTCATCAAAGTGGAGAGCCTTTCAGCGAAAGAGTTCAGACAACAGAAGGTTTCAATCTTGGATCATACTGCTGTCATTTTCACTTCGCGTCATGCTATTGACCATTTCTTCCATCTGTGTACTGAACTTCGTGTAACCATCCCCGAGACTATGAAGTATTTCTGTGTGACGGAAGCCGTTGCCTTGTACATCCAGAAGTATGTGCAGTATCGCAAGCGTAAGATCTTCTTTGGAAATACCGGAAAGATTGACGACTTGCTGCCTGCTATCGTGAAGCATAAGACTGAAAAGTATTTGGTACCGATGTCCGATGTGCATACCGATGAAATCAAGAACATGCTGGATAAGAACAAGATTCAGAATACGGAGGCGGTGATGTATCGCACCGTCAGCAACGATTTCACGGAAGGTGAGAAGTTCGACTATGACATGTTGGTGTTCTTCAGCCCGTCCGGCGTTACTTCCTTGAAGAAGAACTTCCCGGATTTCGACCAGAAGGAGATCAAAATCGGAACTTTCGGTTCGACAACCGCACAGGCTGTCCGCGATGCCGGACTTCGTCTGGATCTGGAAGCTCCCACCGTGCAGGCTCCCTCGATGACGGCGGCGCTTGACATGTTTATCAAGGAGAATAATAAAGGTAAGTAATTCTATAATTACAAATTACGAATTACAAATTACGATGGGACGCGCGAGGTAAGAGTCGTGCAAACGTAATTTTGTAATTCGTAATTTGTCTTTTATGACCTGGTCTACCTGTAACTTGTAATCCGTAATTCGTAATTATATCGTGGCAAATACCTTGCGCAAGGCCGAAAGGCTGGATAAAAAGAAAGTGATAGAGAAGATGTTTGCGGGCGGTTCGCGTTCGTTCTCGGTCTTCCCTCTGCGCGTGGTATATCTGCCGATAGAGGAGTTGGAGGCGCCGGTTTCCATCCTCGTCAGTGTTTCGAAGCGCCGTTTCAAGCGGGCGGTGAAACGCAATCGTGTGAAACGCCAGATACGCGAGGCCTATCGTGTGAACAAGCACGGGCTGCTGGATGTACTGGCGGAGAAGCAATGCCGGCTGGCTGTTGCTTTTATCTATCTCTCGGACCAACTGGTGGAGTCTTCTCTCATTGAGGACCGGATGAAGACTGCTTTGGCGCGTATTGCCGAAACTGTGACGGAGCAAGCTGCCGAAACTGTGGCACAAGCCACTCCGGAGCCATGAGAAGGTTGCTCTCATATCTGCTGCTGCTGCCCATCTATTTCTACCAGAAGTGCATTTCGCCCATGATCTCCCCATCATGCCGGTTCACTCCCACCTGTTCGCAATACGCGGTAGAGGCTATCAAAAAACACGGACCTTTCAAGGGGCTTTATCTTGCGGTAAAGCGCATCCTGCGTTGCCATCCCTGGGGAGGTTCGGGATACGATCCGGTGCCATGAAATGCTTCTTCGCCCGAAAGATGCCTTTGTTGATGAACTCTTTCCTTTCCTGAAACATACCCTGCCTATGAACTTCCCTGTCGACATACATACCCATCAGCCGCCGCAAGTGCCCGGAGAGGCGATTGTGAACTGCTATCCCGAAACGTTTTCTCCACAGGAAGGCGGGTGGTATTCGGTAGGGATACATCCGTGGTATATCGGCGCTCCTGCCGTTGACGTAAGCTCTGTTCTTATTCAGCAGGAGCATTCTGTCATTCAGAGCGAAGCGAAGAATCTACTCTCTTATCAGCAGCGTTGCCTCGAAGCCATTCTGCACCATCCCCAAGTGCTGGCCGTGGGAGAAGCGGGGCTGGATAAATTGGCGGATGCCCCTATGGACTTGCAACTCGAAGTCTTTGAGTACCAGGCACGCCTGGCAGACGAAGTAGGGAAACCGCTGGTCATCCACTTGGTGCGTGCTGCCGATGAACTGCTGAAGCTGAAGCGTGAGCTGCGCCCCGCAATGCCGTGGATCATCCACGGTTTCCGTGGCAAGGCGGCCCTGGCAGAAGAATACCTGCGGCATGGCTTTTATCTTTCCTTCGGCGAGAAATACCAGACAGAAGCACTCCTGGCAACCCCTGTCGACCGCTTGCTTATCGAGACAGACGAGAGCGTCGTCCCCATCGAAGAACTCTACCAGCGGGCTGCCGCAGTGCGTGGAATGTGCAGCGAAGAGTTGCACAAGATTGTATCGGCAAACATCGGTAAAGTCTTTTTTAAACGATAAGAGTTGTTTCTTCGAATAAAGAGTCGTATTTTTGCGCCCATTAATATAAACCAAGCTATTAATAGATAATCACTTAAATAATCAATTAGATAATCTGATCATTCGATGAATTTTGTAGAAGAACTAAAATGGCGTGGCATGCTCCACGATATGATGCCGGGTACGGAAGAGCTACTGGCTAAGGAACAAGTGACCGCATACATCGGCTTCGACCCGACGGCGGACTCTTTGCACATCGGACACCTTTGCAGTGTGATGATTTTGCGTCATTTTCAGCGTTGCGGACACAAGCCGTTGGCGCTGATTGGCGGTGCTACGGGCATGATTGGTGACCCTTCAGGCAAGTCGGCAGAGCGCAATCTGCTTACCGAAGAAATCTTGCAGCGCAACATGGACGGCATGAAGAAGCAACTGAGCAAGTTCCTGGATTTTGATTCGGATGCTCCCAACCGTGCCGAGTTGGTGAACAATTATGATTGGATGAAGAACTTCACCTTCCTTGACTTTGCCCGCGAAGTAGGCAAGCACATCACTGTGAACTACATGATGGCAAAGGATTCGGTAAAGAAGCGCCTGAACGGTGAGGCTCGCGACGGTCTTTCTTTCACGGAGTTCACCTACCAACTGTTGCAGGGCTACGACTTCCTGCACCTGTACGAAACCCGCGGCTGCAAGCTCCAGATGGGTGGCTCCGACCAGTGGGGTAATATCACCACCGGCGCAGAACTCGTTCGCCGCACCAATGGCGGCGAAGTGTTTGCCCTTACCAGCCCGCTCATCACGAAGGCCGACGGCGGTAAGTTCGGCAAGACGGAATCGGGCAATATCTGGCTCGATCCCCGCTACACCTCTCCCTATAAGTTCTACCAGTTCTGGCTGAATGTGAGCGATGCCGATGCAGCCCGCTACATCAAGATATTCACCTCCCTCACCCGCGAAGAGGTAGAGGCTCTGACTGCCGAGCACGAAGCTGCTCCGCACCTGCGCGTTCTTCAGAAGCGCCTGGCGCGCGAGGTCACCATCATGGTTCACTCCGAAGAAGATTACAATGCTGCGGTAGATGCTTCCAACATCCTCTTTGGCAATGCCACTTCCGACGCTTTGAAGAAGCTGGACGAAGATACGCTGTTGGCGGTGTTCGAAGGCGTTCCCCAGTTCGAGGTTTCGCGCGATGCCCTGGCTGCCGGTGTAAAAGCAGTCGATCTGTTTGTAGACGATGCCGCAGTTTTTGCTTCCAAAGGCGAAATGCGTAAATTGGTGCAAGGCGGTGGCGTTTCTTTGAATAAAGAGAAGCTGTCTGCTTTCGACCAGGTAGTTACCACAGCCGACTTGCTGGACGAGAAGTACCTGCTGGTGCAACGCGGTAAGAAGAATTATTACTTGATTATCGCTAAATAAGACATAGATAAGAAAAATAGTCCCGAAATATTTGGATATTTCGGGACATACTTTTATCTTTGCACCGCTTTTTAACAGAAAGCTCTTGAGTTTGTCCCATGGTGTAATGGTAGCACAACAGTTTTTGGTTCTGTTTGACTAGGTTCGAGTCCTGGTGGGACAACTTAAAAAGTCCTTGTCGAAGAAATTCGGCAAGGACTTTTTGCATTTACAATACTTTGAATTCGTACCCTTCTTCTTTTAAGAACTCGATGGCGCGTGGCAAGGCATATTGCAGATTGCCGTTGCACCAGGACTTCAGCGAGTCGTGGAAGGTGATGATGGCACCGTTGCGGGCGTACTTCATCACGTTGGCAAGCACCTGTGGCCCGCGCAGCTTCTTACTGTAGTCGCGGGTCACGAGATCCCACATCACTATCTTGTAGCGTCGTTTCAGCGTCATATACTGTCCCCAGCCCATGTGTCCGTGGGGCGGGCGGAAAAGAAGCGGGTATAGCGCCTTCTCCACGTTGCAGGAGATGTCGCCGCCCATTTCCATGAAGATTTGTGCCTGTTCGGCATTGGCAAGATACTTCTTGGAGCCATATTCAAATCCCCGGATATGATTGAAAGTGTGGTTACCGATGCGGTGGCCACGTTCCACAACCATCCTGAATTCTTCGGGATGTTTCCGTATGTTGTCGCCCACCATAAAGAAGGTGGCTTTGATGTTATGTTTGTCGAGCAAATCGAGCACCCAGGGCGTCACCTCGGGGATGGGCCCGTCGTCGAAAGTCAGATAAACGGCTTTTTCGTCAGGGTCCATCCTCCAGATGGCGCTGGGATACAGTTTGCGAAATAGTTCGGGAGGCTGTTCTATTAACACATTCTTAGCGATTAAAAGTTACTTTGATACCTTGTCCATCATCGGGCCGTAAACTTGTTTCAGGCGATCCATATACATATTATACAGTTCTTCCACTTTCGGCTCGTAGATTTCGGCAAGTTTGGAGTCGTACTTCTTCATCATCTTTGCTTCTGCATCGAGCACGGCCCAATGATATTCGAACTCGCGGGTGGAGACAGAGAAGCGGTCGTCGTCCAGGCTCAGGTACCAGGTGAGGTACTCTACCGCCTTGTTGGCAAGCACTTGCATCATCTCGTCCGCCTTGGCGCTGTCGCCCAGCTGGTAGTAGGCTTCGGCCATCTGCACGGCGCCGTTCTGCCAGTCGTAGGGAACGTTGTAGTTCGGAATCACCTTCTCGGCATAGTCCAGCGCAGCTTTGGCCTTGTCCTTCTTGCCTTCGCGCATCAGTTGCTGCACGAGTTGCGAGAAGATGCGGCGGTGGGAGTGGCACATGCGCATGGTGTTCTCGTCGATGTAGATGCCCGGTTTGTCGATGCCGCCGAACTTGAACTTGTTCATCAGGTTGTCGTACATCTTCTCCGAGTCTATCTTCACGCCCAGTTTGTCGGTATCGAACGGGGTGAAACGGTAGGCGAGGCCCTCTTGCATAAAGTGGTTGGCCATGCCCAGCTGGTTCTCTGTTCCTACGCTGACGGCGATGTAGATGGGGCGTTCCCAGTTGGCTTCGCTCAGCATTTCGAGCATCATCAGTTCGCTCTTGTAGAGGGCGCGTTTGCCTTTGAGCGAGATGTGCATGTAGTCGGGGATGCTGTCGCCCGGTATCAGCATACCGCTACGGCGCACGGCTTCCTTGTCTACCTTGATGACGAGGCTGTCGGTAGGAATCACCTTCAAGTCCTGGTTCTTGTTGCGTACCCAGTATTTGAGGATGTTCTTCACTTCGTAGGGGTCGTCGCCAAACTCCTTCTTCACGTTTACCAGCGCTTCGGGGTTGCCGCTGAGTGCCTGCTTTTCGGCTTCGGCATAGAGGGCGTCGATGCTCTTCTTGTAGTCGGGGCGGATGGGGACGTATTCGTTGGTGCCTTCTACGTACTCCATGCGGTCCCAAGTGATGGGCAGTGACGGAGAGTCGTAGGCGGGACGTTTCATTTGGTCGATGTACCAGTCGGTTTGCAGGTAGCTGAGGTTGCAGGTACGTGCATCGGTGCGGAAACCTTCGGTCTCCTGGTTGTACCACAGGGGGAAGGTGTCGTTATCGCCGTTGGTGAAGATGACCGGGTTACCGCTTTCTTGCAGGGACATCAGGTAGTTCTGCCCGAAGTCGCGGCATACGTAGCGGTCGCTGCGGTCGTGGTCGTCCCACGTCTGGCTTGCCATCTGTATGGGTACCAGCAGGCAGACTGCGGAGACCAGGACGGATGCCGGGAGTTCCTTCATCTTGGCATAGTGCTGAAGCAGACGGACGATGCCCGCCACGCCCATACCAATCCAAATGGCGAAGGCGTAGAACGAACCGGCGTAGGCGTAGTCACGCTCGCGCGGCTGGGTCGGGGTCTGATTCAGGTAGAGCACGATGGCGATACCGGTCATGAAGAAGAGGAAGAATACCACCCAGAATTGCTGGATGCCTTTCTGTCCGCGGTAGGCTTGCCACAGCAGGCCGATGATGCCCAGCAGTAGCGGCAGGCAGTAGAAGACGTTGTGCCCCTTGTTGTCCTGAAGTTCTTGCGGCAGCAGGGTTTGGTCGCCCACCAGCAGTTTGTCGATGGCGTTGATGCCGGTAATCCAGTTGCCGTGCTCTATCTCGCCGCTGCCTTGCAGGTCGTTCTGCCGTCCGGCAAAGTTCCACATGAAGTATCGCCAGTACATCCAGTTGAGCTGGTAGGAGAAGAAGAACTTGATGTTCTCCCACTGCGTAGGCATGTTCACCATTATCATTTCGCCGCATTTGTCGTAGGGGACGTCGTATCCCTTGATGTCCTGCCAGCGGTGGTACTCGTTGGTGTGTGCGCTGCTGTACATGCGCGGGAAGAGCATGTTCTGCGCATATTCATATTCGATGCGTCCGGGTATTTCGAGGTACGAATCCTTCTCGTCGGGCGTAGCCTTCTCCTTGCGGATGAACTTGGTGCCGTTGTACGAGACGCGTGGCTCGCAATATCCGTCTTTCACGTCGAGGGCTACTTGTGAGGAGAATGCCGGTCCGTAGAACAGCGGGCGTGTGCCGTATTGTTCGCGTCCCAGGTATTCGCCCAGCGTGAAGATATCTTCCGGTGAGTTCTGGTCCATCGGCGTGTTGGCGGTGGAACGGATCACGATCAGTGCATACGAGGAATATCCGACGACGATCATCATTGTGCAGAGCAGCGACGTGTTCAGCGTGCGTGCCGATACACGGAATTTCTCTTTAACCCGGGTCTGTACAAAGGGAGAGAGGTACACCCACAGGGCGCCGATCACCAGGATGCCGATGACAATGGCGCTGGCACCATGACCGTAGAAGGGGATGCCCAGCATGGCTATGGTGAGTATGAAGGAGAGCGCCATGCGCGACTTGCTCTTCTCGGTGTAGCTTTCGTATATACCCCATACGAGGCAGCCTGCCAGCAGGATGATGTAGACCATGACACCCGTGTTGAAGGACATTCCCAGCGTGTTGACGAAGAGCAGTTCGAACCATCCGCCCACCTTCACGATGCCCGGCACGATGCCGTAGAGCACCGCAGCCACCAGCACGCCCGAACCGAGCAGTGCCAGCAGTGAACCTTTGACGTTGGCGTTAGGCGTTTTCTTGTAGTAATATACCAGTACGATGGCGGGCAGACAGAGCAGGTTCAGCAAGTGCACGCCGATACTCAGTCCGGTAAGGTAGGCGATGAGGATCAGCCAGCGGTCGGAGTGAGGTTCGTTGGCAACGTCTTCCCACTTCAGTATCAGCCAGAATACGACGGCAGTGAACAGGGAAGAGAAGGCGTAAACCTCGCCTTCCACGGCGCTGAACCAGAAGGTGTCGCTGAATGTATAGGCCAGTGCGCCCACCAGTCCGCTACCCATAATGGTGACGAGTTGTCCGGTGGTGATATTGTTTTCGTCCGTAACCACGAGTTTGCGCACCAGGTGCGTGATGCTCCAGAAGAGGAACAGGATACACGCGCCGCTCATCAGTGCGCTCATGTAGTTCACCATCTTGGCAACGGTGGTAGCGTCGGATGCAAATTGTGAAAACAGATTGGCTACCAGCATGAAGAACGGTGCTCCGGGCGGGTGTCCCACTTCCAGCTTATAGCCGGTGGTGATAAACTCCGGGCAGTCCCAAAAGCTCGCAGTCGGTTCGATGGTCATGCAGTAAACCGTTGCTGCAATGATAAATGTAATCCAACCTACCAGGTTGTTCACGTTTTTGTACTGTTTCATTCGGATGAAATTCGTTATTATTCAGTTTCGTTGCACCACAGATTACACAGATTGACACAGATTAACGCAAGTACTCTGAATGGCAGATACTGTAGATTACCTTAAAATCTGTGTTAATCTGTGTAATCCGTGGTGAGTTTTGGGCGCAAAGATAATGAATTCAGTTCTAAATAGATGACAATAAGGCGGATTATTAGGATAGGTTAAGGGAATTGATGCATCTATATATTTGTAGCCGGGCAGGGAATGATTAATGTATCCTTCTGTCATTAGTCAACTTATCCTGCCCAATCATTGTATATCTGCTTCTTTTTTTGTTTATTTGTTGTCATTCTACTATTTGAGAGAGAATCCTATGTTAAACACTAAAAAGCAGGGCTGTTATGAAAGGAAAGTATTTATGGCTGGTGGGAATATGTGGTTTGCTGGCTGCATGTAGTTCTTCCACAGGGAGTTTGCCGGCAGAGAGTGTCCGGTTGAATCAGTTGGGTTATTATCCCGCACAAGAGAAAGTGGCTGTGACGGACAGCGGTAAGATTGAGCAGTTCACGGTGGTGGACGCTGCTACAGGTAAGGAAGTATTGAAGGGACAACCGAAGAGTACCGCCGTTTCCGAATGGTCCGGCAAGACAAGAACGACCCTGGACTTCAGCGAGATAGAGACTCCCGGAAAATACATCCTGCAGGTGAACGGAGCCTCGGTGCCTTTTGAAGTAAAAGACAGGGTGCTGGCACCTCTTGCCGATGCAGCCTTGAAGGCCTTTTACTATCAGCGCACGGGAATGCCTATCGAAGAGGCGTATGCCGGCAAGTGGAACCGTCCGGCAGGACATCCCGACGACCGGGTGATGGTGCATCCCAATGCCGCCTCTGCTACGCGACCCGCCGGAACAATCATTTCTTCTCCGAAAGGCTGGTACGATGCAGGCGACTATAACAAATACATCGTCAATTCCGCCTATTCCATCGGATTGATGCAGAGTGTTTATAAACTCTTCCCCGATTACTTTGCCGCGCAATCTGTGAATATCCCCGAGAGCAACAACAGCACCCCCGACCTGCTGGATGAAATGTACTATAACCTGGACTGGATGTTCACCATGCAAGACCCTGCCGATGGCGGTGTCTACCATAAACTCACCACCCCTTCTTTCGAAGGATTCATCAAACCGATAGATTGCAAGCAACAACGCTATGTAGTGAAAAAGACGGTTACCGCCGCACTGGACTATGCCGCTGCCATGGCGCAAGCCGCCCGCCTGTTTGCTCCTTACGAGAAAGATTATCCGGGCTTCTCCAAGCGCGCCCTCGCCACTGCCGAGAAGGCATACCTCTGGGCAAAGAAGAATCCCGAAGCCTATTACGACCAGGATAAACTGGGTAAAGAGTTTGAGCCGCCCGTAAGCACCGGTTCCTATGGTGACAACAATGCCGACGACGAATTCTTCTGGGCTGCCACTGAGCTGTACCTTGCTACCGGAAAGACTTCCTACCGCGCAGATGCCGTGCAGAAAGCTCCCGCAGCCTTCCATACCCCCGGTTGGGGCAATGTATCGGGCTTGGGTGTTTTTGCCTGGCTGCAACCGGGAAAGGAATTGAATGCGGAAGACCAGGCCTTTGCCGATTCTCTGAAAGAGAAACTGATTGCTTATTGCGATGCTGCTATCGCAGATGCCGACGCTTCATCGTTCCACTCACCTTACGGAAACAAGGCGAAAGATTTCTTCTGGGGATGTATTGCCGAAGGTTGTGCCGACCAGGGTATCTCGCTGGTTTATGCCTATCTTGCTACCGGCAATCGCGTTTACCTGGCGAATGCCTACCGTAATTCGGACTATATGCTGGGACGCAATGCCACCGGTTTCTGCTATGTCACCGGCTTCGGTAGCCATAGCCCCATGCACCCCCATCACCGTTTGTCGGCATCGGACGATATCGAAGAACCTATTCCCGGATTCCTGGTAGGCGGTCCTAACCCCGGTCAGCAGGACGGAGCGGTTTATCCTTCCGCCTATCCCGATGAATCTTACTCGGATACGCAGGGTTCCTATGCTTCCAATGAGATTGCTATCAACTGGAATGCAGCGTTGGTAGGTTTGGCGTCGGCGTTGGACGCACTGAGCGAACGGAAATAAAACTAAAATAGTATAGAAGAATCAATGAAACGTAATGTATTAATGATTGCATTGCTATGCTGCGCTGTGGCACTGAATGCAAAGGTCAAATTGCCGGCTTTGGTTGGCGACAACATGGTGCTGCAACAGCAGGCGGATGTGAAAGTTTGGGGAAGCGCCGCCCCTTCGACAACGGTGCGTGTCACCCCCTCCTGGGATGGAAAGCCGTATACCTGCCGTTCGGATAAGGACGGGCACTGGCTGCTTACGCTCCGAACCCCGTCGGGCGGCTATACCCCCTACGAGATTACGTTCGACGACGGCGAGAAAACGACTTTGAAGAACATTCTTATCGGTGAAGTATGGCTTGCCTCCGGGCAGAGCAATATGGAAATGCCGTTGAAAGGCTTCGGCGGTTGCTGCGTCAGGGGAGGAATAGACGAAGCTATTGCAGCTTCTGATGTGAAAGGCGTGCGTATGTTCAACGTACCTCTCCGTCAGAGTTACGAACCGTTGGCCGAGTGCGACGGCTCCTGGATGACGACCGAACTCGTGACCGATGTCATGAACTTCAGCGCCACCGCCTGGTATTTCGCTTCTTCCCTCAGCCGTGCGCTGCACCTGCCGGTGGGTATCGTCAACTGTGCCTACGGTGGTTCCAGCGTAGAGAGCTGGATCAGCCGTGAAATATTGGAAACCTATCCCGACATCTCACTGAAGCCCGAAGATATGGAGAAGGTGCTGGCGTGGGAACGTCCCCTGCTGATGTACAACGGTATGTTGCGCTCGGTAGAGAACTACACCATCAAAGGTATCATCTGGTATCAGGGCGAAACCAACGTAGGCCGCCACGAGCACTACGCCCAGCGCCTGGCGGATATGGTGAAGCTGTGGCGCAAGGAGTGGGGACTGGGCGACATACCGTTCTACTTTGTAGAGATTGCCCCATTCGACTACGACAGCCCCGCGCAAGACGAGAAAGCCGCCTACCTGCGCGAAGCCCAGTTCAAGGCGCAAAGCCTGATACCGAACAGTGCTATGATTTCCACCAACGACCTTGCCGAGCCTTACGAAAGGCATAACGTGCATCCCGGAAACAAAGCCCCGGTGGGCCGTCGCCTCAGTTACCTGGCGTTGAACCTTACTTACGGCATGAAGCAGATAGCCTGTTTCAGTCCGCAATACAAGTCGGTGGAGATGGAAGGAAACCAGGCATTTGTTTCCCTCGACCATATCGAGATGGGTATCTGCCGCAACTATGACATCCGTGGCTTCGAGATAGCCGGCGAAGACCGTGTGTTCTATCTGGCGGACAGTGTATGGGTGCGTTGGCAAACCAATCACATCGTAGTCTCTTCAGAGAAAGTACCCCATCCCGTTGCCGTACGCTACTGTTTCCACGACTTCCAGATAGGTACGATGATTGGCGGCAACGAACTTCCGCTGATTCCGTTCCGTTCGGACGATTGGTAACGGCATATCTTGATATAACTTTGATAAAGCCCAGTGTCTGTCATGACAGACACTGGGCTTTGTTGTGACAGACACCAGTCCCTGTCACGATAGACACAGGCTTCTGTCGTGACAAACACAGGTCTCTGTCAAGGCAGTAAAAAGAAATGTCCCAAGAACGATAGGCGAGCCTGTCATCCTTGGGACATTATTGTATCTTTTGTGTATCTTATCTCTTATCTTAGCTCTTCAACAGGTGTTGTGCAGCCAGTACCAGGAACATATAGTGTGAAGAACCTCCACCCAATACGTATTCAGTCTGTTGCCACAAGAACGGGAAGGTCAGCAGTTCCGGGAAGTCCGGACGGATGAGTGCTGTACCGGAGATTACACCACCGGGGATGTACGACCAGTCTGCACGGTTCGCACCGTAAGCAACGGTAGCCGACTGTGCACCTACGCCTGAAGCAAATGATGCCTGGTTGATACCCGGGTGACATCCAAGGATGAAGTTCAGTGCATTGAATACCGGCGCTTTCGGGAAGATATCAGGATAAGTAGATGCCAGGTAGTAATGTTGGTAACCGAAGTTCTGGATATCCCAACCTGCTCCCCAGATGTGCGGACGGTAAGGTATGCCGTAAGGAGTCTCATGTACCAGTTCGTTCAACTCAGCCTTGTAGCCGATAAGCGCTTTGCGGAAGGCGGCGCAGAAGTTCTTAGCCTTCTTGTCCTTCATCTGTGCAACTTGTCTTTCCAGACGGGCGGTGTACCAACCCATGCGGCCAATCTGCTTCATGATGATATCCTGGTTTGCATAAACAAAGTCCAGATAAGGTTTCTCACCGGTAGTCAGGTAAAGCTCTACGGCTGCAAATATCTTGGCAGACTGTGCTCTTTCACCTGCGTTGGTAGTCTCGAAGATCTGGCGGGCAATGTTGAGGCAATGTACGCTCAATGTATCGTTGAAGTTCTTCATAACGCGAGACATGGCTGCCAGCTGTCCGGCTGTATTCAGTTCGCTGCCCGGGTTATTCTGAGTATAAATCCAGCGGTCGTCTTCGGTGCCCAGCTTGCCGTCGGTCATGGCGGAAGCATCGCCCAGAAGTACGTATTGGCGGAGGCTGTTACAGATGATACCTCTGTACAGACGGCCCAGTGCCAGGTAACCGTTTACTACGGTGAGAGCACCGTTTTCTACCTGTTGCAACATATCGTTCTTTCCGTCGGGTTGATGGATTTCGGTGATACGCTTGATCTGGTCAATAGAAGTTACGTCAATATCCGGATGGAAGGCTTCGTATGCCATCGTCAGGATATAGGCTTCTCCGGCTTGTGATTCTACGCGAAGGTCAAAGTCACCGGCATCGTGCCAGCCACCGATGTTCACGTTAGGAACAACGTCACCCGGTTTGTACTTGGAAGGAATATCTTCTGCTCTTTGGTTGTAACCGTCGAAGAGGTTGTCGGCAGGTGCCATCTGGGCGTCGTCCATGTGGCAGTAATCATGCCATACGCGATATTTTTCGTTCACGCGCATGTGGCACATCTGTACCGGCAGGAAGTATTCGATAACCGGTTGCCATACGCCACGGTCGTAGATGCCTTCGTCGATGCGGAAGATAGGAGAAGTAGAGTCACCATACTTAATCTGGTAAAGACCCGGTTCTTTGATGTCTGTGAAGTCCACCTTCAGATAGTTATATCTCAAGAACTTGCCCCAGCTTGACGGAGAAACAGTCTTTACTACATTCTGCTTGTCGGCGTCGATGCGGATAACCTGTGCAGACAGTTGGCGAGAGTCGCGAACGTCCATTTCAATCACAGCTTCCTTATCCTGTGCAGGGTGATAACCGATTTGTGAAGTCTGGATAACCGGCGTGTACATCCAATCGGATTGAATGTTCGGAGAGATGATCCATTTAACCGCACCTTTGGTGACTCCCGGCTTGATGTCGCTGCGCAGTACAAACCAACCGTTGTTGTGGTTCATACGGCCGTCATACAACTTCAGGTCGCCGCTCAGTGATTCGATCGTCAACTTGCTATACGGATCATCCGGACGGGAAGTAAACTTACTACCTACTGCGTATGGTTTCGCGATGATATCATCAGCTACAATCGGGTTGTATCCCTTACCTTCTGCTACAAAGTGGTCGAACTTTGCCAATGGGCGTCCTGCTTCATGGTAATGGCCGGCGTGCAGGTGGTTGGGCTCGGTAGTTATTACCGGAGAGTTGGGCTGTTGCGGGTAGATACCGCTTTGGCCGTCCATAATCCAAGGCTTGCCAAACAGATAGCCCGGGAAGAATTCAAGATTGAAACCTACCTTGCCGAGGAGTGCCTGCGGAACGGGGCGGTCCAGGTCTACCGTTACTTCTATATTCTTACCTTTACTTTCTACTCTTACCGTATAAGTAAGTTTATAGTCGGGATAAATCATCGGGTTGAAACCGGTGAGGTGGCGTGAAGAGTCGGGATAGCACAACGTAGCGGTGATGCTGTTTCCGTCGAGTTTACGATCCAATTGTTTCGGAACGGGTTGCCATTGTCCCGGAGTAGCTTCCATGCGGATGTCTCCGTTGGTTGCTATACGGTGTCCGTTCATAATCACACATACTCCCCCTTGGTGTCCTTCGGGGTAGATGTCGTCGAAAGCCATCACGTCTACTCCTTGATTCTTGAAGTAGCCGGAAGATGTCAGCTTGAAATCCTGTGCGTGCAGTGAGCCGCCGGAAAATAACAAGGCCAAAGCCGATGTCAATACTAAATGTTTTGTTCTCATAGTAATAAATAATTGTGTTACTAATTTTGCACTAATATACGGGTTAAAATGGAGACGGAAGGGGGGTGTTTGTCACCAAAAGAGTGGCTAAATGTATAAAATGAAGGTGTTCTACCCTATTTTTTCTCCTTTTGGATACGAATGAACTCGGAAGGACTCATTTTGAACTCTTCTTTGAAGTGTCTGGTGAATATTTTGGGTGAGTTATAGCCCAGCTTGTAGGCTATTTCCGCTATCTGCAACTGGCTTTCCGCCAACAATTGCTGCGCCCTTTTCATGCGGATTACCTTTATGAACTCAAGCGAGGTCTTTCCGGTAATCTTTACCATCTTCTTGTAGAGGTAACCGCGCGATATATTCAGTTGCGTGGCAAGTTCCTCTACGGAGAAGTCGGCATTGTTGATGTTGGTTTCCACTATCTGGATGGCCTTCTCCACGAACTGCTGGTCGAGGGAAGTAATCGTGATGTGGCTGGGCTCTATCTTTATTTGCTGGTCAAAGAGTTCGTGCTTCTTGAGGTTGCTCTCTATGAACTTGCTGATGCGCAGCTTCAGCACTTCCATGTTGAAAGGCTTGGTGATGTAGTCGTCAGCGCCCATGTTCAGGCCTTCCAACTGGTATTCTTCACTGGCTTTGGCGGTGAGCAGGATGATGGGGATGTGGGAAATGTTGATGTCGCTCTTGATGGCGGTACACAGTTCCAACCCGTTCATCTTGGGCATCATCACGTCACTAATCACGATATCCACGTTCTCTGCTTTCAGCACTTCCAGGGCTTCTACGCCGTTCATGGCTTTCAGCACGTTGTAGCTGGTGGAGAGGCAGGCGCTGAGGAAGTCGAGGAAGTCGTAGTTGTCGTCCACCAGCAGGATGGTGTAGTTCAGTTCGTTGCTGCTACTGCCCAGTTTCGGTGCCAGTTCGTTCTCTTCGGCGGGTTGCTCCTGCATCTGGGGCTGCGTGGCGGCGTGCATGGGCAGGCTGATGGTGAAGATGCTTCCGTGGGGCACGTTGGTGGAAACCTGGATGTTGCCCTTGTGCATTTTCACGTACTCCGCCACGAGGTACAAGCCGATGCCGCTGCCTCCCTGGCTGCTCTCCTGATGCTCTGCCTGGTAGAAGCATTCGAATATCTTCTTCTGCTGGGCAGCGTCGATGCCGCAACCTGTGTCGCAGAACTGCATCATGAGGCTGCTGTCTATGATATTGATTTTAATCTCGATGCTTCCCTTGTTCTCGGTGAACTTGAAGGCGTTGGAGAGGATGTTCATCACAATCTTACGCACCTTGTCGTAGTCGAAGTCCATCAGTATGCTGGGCTGCTGGGCGGTGATGCGGTAGTCTATCTCACGGGTGCGGGCTATGTTCTCGAAGGCCTGGAACTGGTCGCGTACCAGGCTCACGATGTCGCCGTGTATATAATGTATGCTTTCTCCGCTGGCATCCAGTTTGCGGAAGTCCAGCAGTTGGTTGATGAGTTCCAGCAGGTAGCGGGCATTGTTTTGCGCCGTATATAATAAGGTGTTCTTGTACTGCGGATATTTGTTGAGGAACTCTTCGAGCGGGTTGATGATGAGCGACAGGGGAGTCCTCAGTTCATGGCTCACGTTGGCAAAGAACTGCATCTTCATGTCCGTTATCTTCTGCTGCCGTTCGTTTTCCTGCTCTATGGCTTTCTGCTCGGCCGCCCGTTTGCGGCGGGTGCGGTAGTAGGCGATGACTTTCCAGCCGATGAATGCAATGATGACGGAGTACAGCAGGTATGCCCACCAGGTTCTGTACCACGGCGGCAGTATGCGGATGGTGATGGTCTTGATGTTGGGCGACCACATGTATTCCGAGTTGCACGCTTTCACTTGCAGGTCGTATTTGCCCGGCGGCAGTATGGAGAAATCTATCTGGTTGCTCGTGGTGTAGCTCCAGTCCGATTGCTGCCCCTTGATGCGGTAGGCATAGCGCACCTTGCCCGGCTCTATGAAGTCGAGGGTGGAGAAGCGGAGTTGGAAGAAAGGTATTCTCTCTTCCAGGATGACTTCGGTGGCGCATTCCAGTGACTTGCCGTTCAGCATCTGAGACAGCGGGTAATACTGGGGTTCCACACCGGTCAGGTACACTTCGGCATTATACGTGCTGTGCACTATCTCCTGGGGGATGATGGTGGTGTAGCCGGTAGGAGTACCAACGAATATATTGCCGTTCTTCAGTTTGTAGAGGGCGCGTTCGTTGATGTTGTTGGAAGTGATGCCGTCGTTCACGTCGTAGCTGGTGATGGAGAACGGCTTCTGAGCCAGGTTGATGCGGGTCAGACCGTTGCAGGTGCCTATCCACATCTGCTTGTTGTTGTCCTCGTTGATGGCGGTTATCAGGTTGGCGGGCAGGCCGTTGCTACGGTCTATGTAGCTGATGCTGTCCGTGTTGAGGTCCCAGTAGGCGAGGCCCTGGGTGCCCCCCATCCAGATGATGTTGCGGCTGTCTTTGTAGATGGTGTAGAGGTTGAGCTGCTTCATCGGTTGCGTGCCGCCGGTGTTCGTTTCTACCAGTTTGCATTGGTGGGTGCTGATGTTTACGGTCATCAGGCCGAGGGTGGTGGCGGCATACAGGGTGTCGTTGCCGTTGTATATCAGCTGCTTGATGTTCGGGCGGTTGGGCTCGTCGAAGATGGTTTCGAAGGTGCGGCTCTTAGGGTCCAGCTTCTGGATGCAGCCGTCCAGTGTGCCTATCCAGATGTTGCCGTGCTTGTCCTCTTGTATGCCGTAGACGTCGTTCCCTTTCAGACCGCTGTTCTCGCTGGTATATTGCGTCACTTTTCCGTTGTCGTAGCATATCAGCCCGTTCTGGAAACTACCCAGCCACAGCCGGTTCTTGCTGTCTTTCTGCAGGGTGACGATGACGTTGGCAGGGGTCGGAATCCGTTCCGGTGAGGGGCTGTTCAATGCCTGGCGCAGGAGTCCGCCGCCGTCGGTGCCGTACCAGATGGCAAGGGAATCTTCGCAGAAGGAGAGGATGTCGCTGTATTGCCACAACTTTTGGTTGAGGAACACCTGCGACTGGGGCACGTAGTAAGAAATACCCTGCTTGAAGTTACCTATCCACACGATTCCTTCCTGGTCGATATGAATGGCATTGAGGTTGTTGCTGGCAATGGTATGCGGCTTCAGGGCATCGTGCGACAGGTTTGTCAGGTTGCCCGACTGCGGCTGGTAGATGAACGCCCCGAGGTGGCTGGTGATGAGCCAGATGTTTCCTTTGGTATCTTCGGCAATGTGGCGTATTCGGTTGAATTGCTCGGTGTGGATGGGCAGTTTTATTTCTTCCCATTCCGTCTGCATATTCTTCTTATAGAGGAACAAACTGTTCTGGAAGGTATAAACCCAGATGCCGCCGTTGCGGTCGATGTACACGCTGGGGATGTGCCTTTCCAGCAGCCGCTTGTATTGCGAGGGGATGGGGATCTCCTGCGTGAGCGAGGAATTGATGTCCGTATAGTACAGCTTTCCGCTATTGTAGATGGAGTAGATATGTTCGTCGGTCACAAACAGGCGGGTGATGGCGGATTCTGCCAGCGGATAGATCTTGGTCAGGTTCTGTTCGTGGTCGTAGATGTGTATCTTGCTGTCGTCGTATGCCCACAGATACTTCTTCTTGCGGTCTGTTCCTATCCGGCGCACGGTGTCGCAGGCGATATTGAACTGTCGCAGAATTTCCCTGCTGTTCTGGTTGAACTTCCCCGTCTGGTAGTCGTAGATGGCATATCCCTGATCGGTAGATACCCAGACGTTGCCTTGCCAATCTTCGAATATATCGGAGATTCCGTTGTCGGGCAGGTTGTCGATGCCCTGGTAATATTGTTGGAAGGTGTAAGAGTCGTAGCGGTTCAGCCCGGAAGCGGTGCCCACCCATAAGAAACCGCGGCTGTCGCGGCACAGGCAGTTGATGCTGTTGTTGGAGAGTCCTTCGCTGGTGGATAGTTGCCTGAACATGATGATGCTCTGCTCCGCAAGGGCGGCATGGGCTGCGTATGGAAATACAGCGCTTATCAGAAGCACTATACAGCATATCAGATTGGTTACAGAGGCTTTCATGTCGGTATCTATCTTAAACATGCTACAAACCTACTTAAAATTTATAAGACATGAAAGCCTTCCGGCGGTTTCTATATCTCCGATTACGTTCTTGTTTCGTTCCTATTTGCCGGCAGTGTACAAATGTTCCCTAATTTGTGAACAAATCCACCCTTTTAAAGTGGATGTGATGTAAAGAATAAAAGCGGAGAAACCTTTAAATTTGCGATATCCCACTGTTAACTACTAAATATCTATATTATGAGAAACCATTTTATTGCTCTTCTGCTCATCGCCCTTCAGCTTTTTGCTGTCCCCGCGGCAAAGGCACAGCCTGCAGAGGCTAAAACATTGCACGACGAGATTGTGACCGACCTGAAAACCAGTACCCTTTCTTTCTGGGTGAAACACAGCGTAGACCCTGCCGGGGGATTCTACGGCTCCTTGCGGCGCGACGGCACCCCGATACCGGATGCTCCCAAGGGCGGCGTGCTGAATGCCCGCATCCTCTGGACTTTCTCGCGGGCATACAATCTGTATGGCGACAAGATTTACCGCGAACTTGCCGACCGTGCCCAACGCTATCTGATAGACTACCTGATAGACCCGCAATACGGCGGCGTGTACTGGCTGGTGAATGCCGACGGTACCCCGCTGGATACGGACAAGCAGACCTATGCCTGCTCCTATGCCATCTACGGACTTGCCGAACACTACCGTGCCACCGGCAACCCGGAGAGCTTGCAGAAAGCCATCGAAATCTACCGGACGATGGAGACAAAGATCAAAGACCCCGTGAAGGACGGATACATCGAATCCTTCTCCCGCGAGTGGGGCAAGCCCGAGAAGCTGGGCTATGACGGCGACGGCGTTGCCACCAAAACCATGAATACGCATATCCATGTGCTCGAAGCCTACAGCCTCTTCTATCAGGTATGGAAAGACCCGGGCCTGCGCGAGCGCCTGGCAAAGGTGCTGGACATCCTCACTACCAAGCTCTACAACCCCAAGACCCACCACCTCATCCTCTTCTGCGATTCGGACTGGAACAACCTGGACGACATCGACTCCTACGGCCACGACATCGAAACTTCCTGGCTCTTCACCGAGGCGGCAGATGCCCTGGGCGATGCCAAGATGATAAAGCGATGCCGCAAGATAGCCCTGGACATGGTAGACACCGCCTTGAAAGAGGGCTTGAACTCAATGGGCGCCATGACCTACGAACGCCACAAAGACAAGTACCGCCGCGATGCTTCCTGGTGGTGCCAGGCGGAAACCGTGAACGGCTGCATCAATGCCTGGCAGATAAGCGGTAAGCAACATTACCTCGACACCGCCATCCGCACCTGGGAGTTCATCAAAACCCACATGATAGACAAGGAATACGGCGAATGGTTCCGCACCGTGCTCCCGGACGGCACCCCCCGCTACCAGGAGCCCAAGGCCAGCCTGTGGAACTGTCCCTACCACAACAGCCGCATGGGTTTTGAGATAGACACCCGCCTGTCTTCCGCCCTGCCTTTCTCCGCCGGAACGGAAGTGATGGCATGGAGCAACATCACCGGCGTACGGGTAGACGGCGAACTGATAGACTTTGAATCGTCCCTGCGCGTAGGCACTCCGAAGGGAGATATGGAAATCACCGGAAAAGAACGGCAAGTCCGCCCCCGCTACCACCGCGAAGGCGACACGCAGGAAGTGACCACCACCCTGCGCGGCGTCAAGTTCCAGCAGAAAGTAACCGATAAAGACCGCGGACTGGTGGAGATATCCATCGACGCCGCCTCGGACACCACGCTGAACCAGGCCGCCTACTTCTGCCTTGAACTTGCCCCCGAGCACTATGCCGACGCCCGGATCAAGACCGGCGGCAAGAGCCTCACCATCACTTCCGCCACCCGGAAGCTCGACTTCCGGTTCAACCAATCCGTGAAAGCCACCGTGGAGAAGGGAGCGGAAAACACCCTTGTCTACCTTCAACTGATGCCCAACTTGAAGAAAGCAGCGAAGAATCTGCTGACGATGGAACTGCGTGCCTCGGGTGTGATAGATCACTCCGACGTCAACATCGCCCTGGACGTACAGAACCCCGGACAACTCTTCACCGGCTTCGGCGGCAACTTCCGCTTGCAGAACCCCAACGCCGACCCCAAAGTGATAGATTACTGCCTCGAAAACCTTCGCGTGGCATACGGCCGTGTGGAACTGCCGTGGCGCATTTGGGAAGCCGAAGTAGGCAAGAACCCGCTCACCGCCCCCCAAAGCGTAGCCCTGCACCAGCACGTAGAAGAAAGTATGCTGATGGCAAAACGCCTGCGGGCAATGGGTATGCCGGTGATATTGAGCTGCTGGTTCCCCCCTGCATGGGCGATAGACGGCGGTCCCGAGAGCTACGTCCGCCAGGGCGGTATCATGGCGTATCGGTTAGACCCCAAGAAGAAACAGCAGATATTCAAGTCCCTCAGCGACTATATGCTCTATGCCAAGCGCCACTACGGCGTGGAATTTTCCATGTTCTCGTTCAATGAGTCGGATATAGGCATCGACGTCCTTCATTCTCCGCAGGAGCATGCCGACTTTATCAAGGAATTCGGCGCATACATGGCGAAGCAGAACCTGCCCACCCGCCTCTTGCTGGGCGATAACTCCGATGCCACCACCTTCGACTTCATTCTTCCGGGCCTGAACGATCCTGCCGCCCATAAGTACATCGGCGCCGTTTCGTTCCACTCCTGGAGAGGTTGCGACGATGCCACGCTGAAGAAATGGGCTGCTGCCGCCCGCCAGTTGAATGTTCCGCTGCTGATAGGCGAGGGAAGTACCGACGCGGCTGCCCACGGCTATGCCGAAATCTTCAACGAATCCACCTTTGCGCTCTATGAAATCAACCTCTATATGCGCATCTGTGCCATCTGCCAGCCGCTGTCCATCCTGCAATGGCAGTTGACGTCCGATTACTCGCTGCTTTGGGGCGACGGCATCTACGGTTCCAAGGGCCCGTTGCATCCCACGCAGCGCTTCTGGAACATGAAGCAGCTCGCCTCTACCCCCGCCGATGCGCTTGCTATTCCGCTGATCAGCAGCAAAAAGACGGTGAACTGTGCCGCCTTCGGCAACATCACCCGTGGCGAGTACGCCCTGCACATGGTGAACAACGGAGCCGATTGTGATGCCCTCATCACCGGCATTCCGGCAGGTGTGAAGCAATTGACGGTATATACCACCAATACCAAAGACAGTATGCGGGAGACTACCGTAACGGTAGAGAACGGCCAGGCACGGGTACATCTGCCTGCCATCAGCTACGTCACGCTGCTGTCGGGGGATTAAAGCACCTATAGTCGCGGCGTGCTGCGTCTATAGTTCCAGCACGCTGCATCTATAGATCCAGCGCGCGGCATCTATAGATGCCCCAAATTGTTTATTTACACGTGATATGTGGCCCTTTCCCGCCATTGCGGCGGAAATGTTCGTTTATACGTTTTATTATAATAAAACAAGGAAATCATTGTATACTTGTTCACTTATTCGTTATCTTTGTAGAGTGAAACATTTATATAAATCATGCCGGAAAAAAGAAAGTTTGTTCGTCAGATAGTCGTATATGCTAATTACTTTAAGGAGTTTAGGAAAACATTGCCTCGTGAAGCATTGCGCAAGACTTATCAGATATTTACCTATATTATGACTTTGGAACAGATACCGGAGAAATATCTGAAAGCGATTACTAATGTACAAGGACTTTTTTGAAATTCGTGTAGAAGCTAACGGCAACATTTATCGTATATTCTGCTGTATGGATAATGGGAACCTGGTGGTTCTGTTTAATGGTTTTCAAAAGAAAACACAGAAAACACCTTCTGCAGAAATAAAGCGAGCAAAGATGATTATGAATGAATACTTTTCTAATAAAAAAACGGAAGGAGAAATAAGCAATGAAAAATGAAAATCCAAAAGCATGGGGATGTACTCCCATTGAAGACCTGATTGCCGAAGATTTTGGCGAACCGGGAACTGCTGAGCGTGAAGAGTTTGAAAATAGTTGCGACGCCTTCATCATTGGTGAACAACTTAAACTTGAACGTCTTAAAGCCGGCATGACGCAAGAACAGCTTGCTGCCAAAATAGGCACAAAGAAAAGCTATATCTCGCGTATCGAAAACGGCCATGCAGACGTCCAACTCTCTACCTTATATAAAATATTTCAAGGATTGGGTCGGAGAGTCAGCCTCACTATTTTGTAATAACTGCTTTGTAGAAGGAACATATAGCGGCGGATAAACATATCCGCCGCTTTTTAGTATCAGGATTTTCAATCCGCCTTAATTTTCCTCTCCCTTTCCCCCTTCCTGCTGCCTCATAAACTCCGACGGACTCATATTGAATTCTTCCTTGAAGTGCTTGGAGAATACCTTTGGCGAGTTATATCCCAGCGTATAGGCAATCTCTGCCACTTGCATCTGGCTTTCCGTGAGGAGTTGCTGCGCACGCTTCATGCGGATGGTGCGGATGAATTCGATGGGTTTCTTTCCCGTAATCTTGATCATCTTCTTGTAGAAGTAGCTGCGGGAGATGTTCAGGCTGCTGGCAAGCTCTTCTACCGAAAACTCCGTCTCGCTGATGTTGTCTTCTACAATCTGAATGGCTTTCTCTACCAACTGCTGGTCCAGCGGAGTAATCGTAATCCGGCTGGGCTCTATCCTTATCTCGCGGCTGAAAAGTTCCTGCCTCTTCGCCGTCATCTCTATAATCTTGTTGATGCGTAGCTTCAGCACTCCCATGTTGAAAGGCTTGGTGATGTAATCGTCCGCTCCTACGCTGAGGCCTTCCAGTTGGTGCTCCTCGCTTGCCTTGGCGGTGAGCAGGATGATGGGGATATGCGAGTAGCGTATGTCGTTCTTGATGGTGGCACAGAGTTCCAGTCCGTCCATCTCGGGCATCATGATGTCGCTGACTACCAGGTCGACGTCCTCCTTCTCCAGTACGCCCAATGCCTGCTTGCCGTTCATCGCCTTCAGCACATGATACTGCTTCGACAGGCTCTCGGAAAGGAACTTGATGAAGTCGTAGTTATCATCTACCAGCAGGATAGTGAACGGATGGTCTTCATCTTCTGTGCTGTGCATGTCTTCTATCTCCACCTCGGCGCTATTGTTCTGGTGCAGCGGGATGGTGATGACGAATACCGCGCCGCAAGGCTGGTTATCCCTGACATTGATGCTGCCCTGGTGCATCTTGACATACTCCGACACAATGTGCAGCCCGATGCCGCTGCCTCCCTTGCTGGACTGCGTCTTGTCCGACTGGTAGAACCGCTGGAATACCTTCTCTTTGGCGGCATTGTCTATGCCGCATCCGGTATCGGCAAAGGTCAGTTCGAGGTTGCTGCCCACTACCTTTACATTCAGCGAGATGCTTCCCTTGTTGGGGGTGAACTTGAAGGCATTGGACAGGATGTTGGTGGTTATCTTGCGTATCTTGTCGTAGTCGAAGTCCATGAAGATGGAATGCTTGGGCCCGCTGAAGGTGTAGGTGATGTTCCGCTTCTGCGCCACAGGGTCGAAGGAGTGGAATATCTCGCTCAGGATGATGAGGATATCGTCGTGCCTGCACCTCAGGCTCTCGGCATTGGCATCCAGTTTGCGGAAGTCGAGCAACTGGTTTATCAGTTCCAGCAGGTAGTCGGCATTCTGCTTCACCATGTCCAGTATGCCTTTGCGGTGTTCGGGGTAGTTCTCGAAGAACTCTTCGAGGGGGTTGATGATGAGCGATAGCGGGGTGCGCAGCTCGTGGCTGATATTGGCAAAGAATTGCAGCTTCATGTTGCTTACCTTCTGCTGGCGTTCGTTCTCTTGCTCGATGGCTTGGAGCACTTCTTTCTCTTTGTGGCGCATGCGCAGGAAGCGGACGATGAAGGCAGCCAGTGAAAGGACGATGCAGATGTAGATGGTGTACGCCCACCAGGTGCACCACCACGGCGGGAGGACGATAATCTTGAGGTTCTTCTCGTTGGGGCTCCAGATGCCTTGCGAGTTGCATACTTTCACCGACAAGGTGTAGTTGCCGGGTGGCAGCATGGAGAGGTTGACCTTGTTGTTCTCGGCATAAATCCAGTTGGCGTGGCTTTGGTCTATTTTGTAGGCGTACTTTATCTTGTCCGGCTCCACGAGGTCCAGTGCCGAGAAGGACAGGGTGAAGGAGTTGTTCTCTTCGGTGAAGGTCAGGGTTTGGGTGCATTCCAGCGAATTGCCTTTGAGCATATCGTCAAGGGATGCTCCCGACTTTATGTCCAGCCCGGTCAGGTAGATTTCGGTGTTATAGTCGGTGGATAGAATCTCCTGCGGGATGATGGTCTGGAATCCTTTGGGAGTACCTATCAGGATGTTGCCGTTGTTCAGTTTGAGGATGGCGTGCACGTTGGTGTCGTTGCATATCAGTCCGTCGGCTACGGAATAGTTGACGATGGAGCATACGCCGTTCGTCAGCTGGATGCGCGAAATACCGTTGCCCGTGCCAATCCACATCTGCTTGTTGTTGTCCTCTACAATGGCGCGCACCAGGTTGGCGGCAAGCCCGTCTTTCTGGTCGATGAAGTGGATGGAGTCGGTCTTTTGGTCCCAGATGCTCAGGCCGTGGGGATGGCCCACCCAGATGAGGTCGCGGCTGTCTTTGTAGACGGTCAGCATATAGCTCTCCTTGAAGCGGCTGTTATGCGCGTAGATGTTGTATGCCTGGGTTTCGGTGTCTATGATAATCAGCCCGCCGCTGGTGGCTACATAGAGGTGGCGGTCGTTGTCGTAGAACATATCGCGCATGAAGAACTCTTCGGGACGGTAGAGGATGGTATCGAACTGCCCGGTGTCGGGGTTGAGGCGCTGTATGTATCCCCGCATGGTGCCTATCCATACGTATCCGTGCTTATCCACTTCTACGGTATATACATTGTTTTCGAGAAGCTGGCTGTTGGCGGTGGTATATTGCCTGATCTGTCCTTTGGAGTAGCATAGCAGGCCTTTCTGGTAGGTGCCTATCCATAGCCGGTCTTTGGAGTCGATGGCGAGGTCAACTACGATATTGGCGGGAGTGGGTACCTTCTCATACAGGTCGGTCTTGAGCGACTGGCGTATCAGGCCCGTGCCGTCCGTTCCGTAGTAGATGCAGTCGTGGGCGTCGTCTTTGCAGAAGGTCAGCACGTCGTCGTAGTCCAGGGACTTGTGGCTCAGTATGATTTGCGACATAGGGCTGTAGTAGGAGACGCCGTGCTTGAAGTTGCCCAGCCACACGATGCCGTCCTGATCCTGATAGATGGTGCTCAGGTTGTTGCTGGCAATGGTGTGGGGCTTCAACGGGTTGTGTACAAGGTTGGTCAGCGACTTGCTGAGGGTGTTGTAGATGAACAATCCTTTGTGGCTGGTGAGTATCCATACGTTGCCGTCGCCCAGGTCGAGGATGCGCTGTACCCGGTTGTATTGCATCTCTTGGGCGTTGTCCAGGTTGATATCATCCCATTGCAGGGAGGTGTTGTTCTTGTGCAGCAGCAGGCTGTTCTGGAAGGTATATACCCATAGGCTTTCGCTGCGGTCTACGTACACGTAGGGCTCTTGGTTTTCGAGCAGGGGGTGGTAGGAGGCGGGAAGGGGAATTTCCCTGGCTTCGGAGGTCTGCTTGTTGATGCCGTACAGGGTGCCGTTGGAGTACATCACATAGATATACTGTGCGCCGATGGATATATTGGATACCTTCTCCGTCTGCAATGAAAAGACCTTGATGGAACTGGTACCCGTATTCTGAATGTAGAGTTTGGACGGGTCGTAAGCCCAGAACTCACCGTTCTCCGTCTTGCCTACCCGGAGGATATTCTTGGCAGGTATCTTCTGCTTCTCAAGCACTTGCTTGTAGTCGTTGTTGAACTTCCCGGTGTTGTAGTCGTATATACTATATCCATTGGACATCCTGACCCATATATTGCCGTCTACCCCTTCGAATATTTCGCTGATAGCATCATTCGGCAGTTCCGAGTTGTTGCGGTAGTATCGCTGGAAGGAGTAACCGTCGTATTTGTTAAGCCCCGATTCTGTTCCTATCCACAGGAAGCCCCTGCTATCCCTGAATATACTCCGGACACTATTGTTGGAGAGTCCTTCGGTAGTAGAGAGCTGTTTGAACATGACAGCGGGTGGAGCTTCGGCGGAATTTCCGAAAGTTGCAGTGACGAGGCACAGGTTGCATATAAGGATCAGAAGTAGCTGTTTCATAGTATTTCCTTTCTTGGATGGATTAGCAATAATGTTGCATTTGCAAACTTAGGCATAATCATCCGAACGAACAAGAGGGCGCTCTGCTATCGTCCGGTGGCTATATCCTTCGTTTGGTGAAAAAGAGTGCACAATTTGTTTCCTACCCCTCTAAAAGCTTTCCGAAGAAACAAAAGCAGGTCTTATAAAACTCTTTTCCGGCATCTGTATCTTATAAATAGAAGATACATTTGCTGCCAGGAAATTTTAAATATCTGATATTATGAGAAAAGTATTTTTAGCGATTTCAGTGCTCTTGTCTGTCTGCGGCAGTTCATCGGCACAATCGCGGGTAGTTGATGGCACACCGTATCTGCTGAACCAGGCTTTGGATATGAGTACCGAATTCCGCGATTTAAGTAACACGATGTTTTTTACGGACCATCTGGAATCCTTCGACGCAAAGACGGGCGAAGGATTGGTGAATTGGAAACGCGGGCATCTGGTGACCCGTCAGGCTTTCAATACGAACGGTGCACAACCGGGCAAATTGAGAATGCTCGATTTTCCCTCTCCTGCCTATGTGAATGACCCCAACTTGAAATTCAAGATTGACTTCGTGACTCCGCGTACCGTCCGCATTCGTATGCTCACTACTCCGGTAGAGCCCAAACCCTCTACTTCGGTGATGCTGGCTAAAGAACCGGGCAGGGATACAAGCTGGAAAGTTTCGGAAAACGATAAGAGCATTGTATATACCAGTGCCTACGGAACTATCCAAATAAACAAGAATCCCTGGCGAATTGTTCTGAAGGATAAGAACGGACGCATTATGAGCCAAACCGCTACACTGAGCGATGCCGACTCTACGCAGGTAAAATATACCCCATTCAACTTCATCAAGCGCGGAAGTGACAATGCACGTCTTATCAATCCGGTGTTCACGCTGACTGCCGATGAGATGATCTTCGGTTGCGGCGAATCGGCTACCGGACTGAACAAAGCCGGCCAGAAGGTAAACCTCTTCGTGACCGACCCGCAAGGACCTGAAACGGACCAGATGTACAAACCGATTCCTTTCTTTATGAGTAGCAGAGGATATGGTATGTTCATGCACACCTCCGCACCGGTGACTTGTGACTTCGGTGCCACTTACATCGGCTTGAACAAACTGTTCATGGGCGATGAGAACCTGGACTTGTTCGTCTTCTTCGGCGAACCGAAAGATATCCTGAATGAATATACCGACCTGGTAGGAAAACCGGGAATGCCGCCGTTGTGGTCTTTCGGTACATGGATGAGCCGCATCACTTACTTCAGCGAAAAAGAAGGCTATGATGTTGCTGCCAATATCCGCAAGAACAAGTATCCTTGTGATGTAATCCACTTCGATACGGGCTGGTTCGACGTAGACTGGCAATGTGACTACAAGTTCTCCGAGAACCGTTTCGATAATCCCGGCCAGATGTTGAAGGACCTGAAGTCTCAGGGCTTCCACGTATGTCTGTGGCAGTTGCCTTACTTTACTCCTAAGAACGCTTACTTCAAGGAATTGATAGATAAGAATATGTATGTGAAGAACGGCAATGGCGAACTTCCTTACGAAGACGTTGTACTGGACTTCTCTAATCCCGAAACTGTGAAATGGTATCAGGATAAGTTGGCAGGGCTGCTGGATATGGGCGTCAGTGCCATCAAAGTGGACTTTGGAGAAGCTGCTCCGCTGAACGGACTTTATGCTTCGGGCAAGACCGGTTGGTATGAACACAATCTTTATCCGGTTCGCTATGACATGGCTGTATCTGAAATTACCAAGAAGCTGCACGGCGAAAACATCATGTGGGCGCGTGCAGCCTGGGCAGGTTCTCAACGCTACCCGTTGCATTGGGGCGGTGATGCTGCCACAACCAATACCGGTATGCTGGGTACGTTGCGTGCAGGTTTGTCATTCGGTCTGTCGGGCTTCTCTTTCTGGAGTCACGATATGGGTGGCTTCGTAAAATCTACTCCCGAAGATTTGTATTGCCGCTGGTTGCCTTTCGGCTTCCTGACTTCACACACTCGTGCACACGGAGCTCCTCCGACTGAACCGTGGTTGTATGATAGCAAACGTGTGCAGGATGTATTCCGCAAAAGTGCAGAAATGAAATATCGCTTGATGCCTTACGTATATGCTCAGGCCAAGGAATGTACCGAGAAAGGTCTGCCGATGTTGAGAGCTCTGTTTGTAGAGTTCCCCGAAGATCCGGGAACATGGAAAGTGGAAGATGAGTACATGTTCGGTTCTCAGATCCTGGTTGCTCCGTTGCTCGAATCGGGCATCACCAGCCGCACGGTTTATCTGCCCCAGGGCAAATGGATTGACTATCAGACAGCCAAAGTATACGAAGGCGGATGGCACACCATCGAAGCCGGTAGCCTGCCCATCGTCATGTTGGTTCGCGACGGTTCCGTACTGCCTCACCTGAAGCTGGCACAATCTACTGCTGAAATGGATTGGAGCAAGATCAACCTGAAGGTGTACAGCGCCGACAAGAAACAAGCGGAAGGTATCATCTGCTTGCCGACAGACAACCGCATTCAGAAAGTAACCGTGGATTGCCAGAAGGGAAAGCCGCAACTGCTGAACAAGGTTGAAGGCACTACCTTAAGTCTTTAGTCAATACTCAATAATCAATAATTAATTCACCCCCTGCGAGGGGTGGACAGGAACTTCCTGGCTTCTTTCCGCAGGGATTTTGTTAAACCTAAGTATTCGAATATTTATGAGAAACGTGATGAAGTATTTGGGCATGATGTCAATGTCATTGACACTTGCCGGTCCTCTCTTCGCAACAAGCGTGCAGCCTTTTGCAAGTGTTGCCGCTGTGCAACAGAGTGTAATCACCGTAAAAGGACAGGTGGTGGACGAGAAAGGAGAAACTATCATTGGCGCCAATGTCATTGTGGAAGGTACAACCAACGGTATGATTACCGACATGGATGGTAACTTCTCGTTGCAGTGCGCTGTCGGTTCTAACTTGAAGATTAGCTACATCGGCTATCTGCCGCGTACTGTTAAGGTGACCGGAGATACGGGTATCTTGAAAATCGTTCTGAAAGAAGATGCCGAGACGCTGGATGAAGTGGTAGTAGTAGGTTACGGTACGATGAAGAAATCGGACTTGACCGGTTCGGTAGCTTCCGTGAATGCAGAAGAAATGATGAAACGCAACCCGGTGAACCTGGGACAAGGATTGCAAGGTGCTGCTGCCGGCGTATCTGTTATCAGAAGCTCCGGTGACCCTGAAGGTGGCTTCTCTATCCGCATCCGTGGTGTCGCCACGGTGAACGGTTCGGCCGACCCGCTGTATGTAGTGGACGGTGTGCAGGTAGGTACTTCCATCGACTTCCTTAATCCGAACGATGTGGAAGCCATTGAAATCCTGAAGGATGCTTCTGCAACAGCTATCTACGGTACCCGTGGTGCCAATGGTGTAATCATGATTACCACCAAGAATGCCAATAAAGGAAAATCGGTGCTGAACTTCTCAGCCAACTACGGAATTCAATTCAATGCCAACAAGATAGATGTGGCTGATGCCGAATTGTTTGCACAGGGAGTACGCACGGCAGTGAAGAATGATAATACTGCAATGACCAACCTGGCATACGGTGAGGAATACATCGGCAAGTTGAATAACATCGACTGGCAGGATGAAATGTCCCGCGCAGCTCTGCAACAGAACTACAATATGTCTGTATCCGGCGGTAGCGAGGCTACCCAGGCAAGTTTGTCAGTGGGATACCTGAACAACCAAGGTATCATCATCAACTCAAACTTCAACCGCCTGACGGCACGTGCCAACATTACGCACAAAGTGAAAGACTTTATCCACGTAGGGTTGAACATCGCTTATTCGCACTCTCAGAAGCAGGGGGGCGGTAACTTGAGGACATACGCAACGGCTATCCCTACTATGGACTATGTGGAAGACGGTCAATTCTACTCCATGCCGATCGTATTGCCCGACGGAACATGGGGACATTATAAGAAAGAAGGTAACGGTGACGTCAATAAGGGAGCCGACAACCTGGTGGCCGCCGCAAGAACTGCCGACGGCATCACCTACTGGAACCGCTTGGTGACAAGTGCTTTCCTGCAACTGGACCTGTACAAGGGATTGACCTTCAAGACAATTGCCAATTACAACTTCTCAGGAAAAGATTATAACGGCTATACTGCATACAATGACCGTACTTTCGGTAGCCAGGACAGAAAAGATTCATTCTCGATGAATCAGAACTCTTATAATGACCTGGGATTGGAAACTTTCTTGAACTACGACTGGTCTAACGCCCACCACCGCGTGAGTGCAATGGCAGGTTTCTCTATAAGCGACTCTTTCAGTTCATGGATGAACACCAGAGCCAGTGACTTTCCCGCCGATAATATCCGCCGCATCTCATTGACCAACGATCCCGCTACCAAAGAAACAGACGGTGGCTTGAATCTGAAGAGCAGATATTTGTCTTACTTCGGACGTCTGACGTATTCGTTCAATGACCGCTACATCGTGACTGCAACTGTTCGTCGCGACGGTTCTTCAAACTTCGGATCCGGTAATCGTTACGGTACGTTCCCGTCAGCCTCTGTGGCATGGCGTGCATCGGAAGAAGATTTTATCAAGAACCTCGGAATCTTCAGTAACTTGAAAGTACGTGCCGGTTGGGGACAAACGGGTAATGCCGGTGGTGCAACCAACTTATCTGTAAACCAACTTTCTTCGGCTCACGCCATGTATTATTTCTATCAGGGCAACCAGGTAGTGAATGCTCCGGGTGTGGCACAACAGAAGGAAATCGATACGAACCTGAAATGGGAGACGAATGAACAGACAAACATCGGTCTTGACTTTGCTTTCATGAACAACGAATTGTCATTCTCGGCAGATTACTTTATCCGTGACGCCAAGAACCTGTTGCTCTATCGCCGCCTTCGTCCTTCTACCGGTTTCATCAATGTATATACCAATGCCGGACATATCCGCAACTCAGGTTTTGAATTTACTGCTGCTTGGAACAAGAGCTTGGGACGTGACTGGAATGTAGGTGTTAAGTTCAACGGATCTACCCTGAAGAATGAGGCTGTTGAAGTGGGTGATGATATCTTCTCTAAATCGGGTTCTACCCAGGACGGTGACAAATGGGATAACCACTCCATCACAAGAAACGGATATGCAGTAGGTTCTTACTACGGCTATAAGGTTGCCGGTATCTTCCAAAACCAGGCAGAGATTGACGCTTTAGACGCTAAGTCTCCGAACGGAATGTATCAGGAAGAAACCACCCAGCCGGGTGACTACAAGTTTGTCGATCTGAACAATGACGGTCAGATTACAGATGCCGACCGTACGGTTATCGGAAACGGATATCCTAAGTTCACTTACGGATTGAACTTATCCGCTTCTTACAAGAACTTCGACTTCTCCATGAATCTCTATGGTGTAGCAGGTATGGACATCCTTTCTTATTCTTCCGCCCGCCTTACTTCTATCTACGCTCCCGACGGAGGTTACCAGAACGTACTGGCTGAATACCTGAACAATGCCTGGTCTCCTACGAATACAAATGCCAAATATGCCCGTATCTCGAAGACTGACTATAACCGCAATATGCGTGTATCGGATGCCTTCGTTCACAAAGGAGATTATCTGAAGATTTCTAATATCCAGGTGGGTTATACTTTCCCGAAGAATATCCTGAAACCGGTGAAGATGGAGAATGCGCGTGTTTTTGCCAGCGTTGATAATGTATGTACTATCTCTCCTTACAATAAGTTCGGTGACCCGGAAATCGGTGATTCCAATGTATTGTTCTCCGGTTTCGACGGCGGACGCTACCCCTTCCCGATGTCTGTAACCTTTGGTGTGAGTGTGCAATTCTAATACTAACTGATTAAAAATACGATTATGAAGAAATATATCTATCTATTGTTGGCAGGTGCTTTTACTTTGGGCACTACAACATCTTGTGATGATTTTCTGGAAGTGGATCAATATGAAATACTTCCGTCAGACTATATGTTCAAAACGGAGGCGAATGTCATTACCGGATTGAACGGTATCTATGATACATTCTACACCGACCAGGAGACCAAGTTGGGCGATGACCAGGTATGGGGTTTCAAACCCCACGTCTTTGCAGCCAACCATCCGACGATGGACTGTCAGGCTTCCGGTTGGGATGCAGAGTGGCAGCGCCATGCTTGGAAACCCGATAAAGAATCATTGGAATCGGCTTGGCGTATGAGTTATCGCGCTATCGACCGTGCCAACCGTTTCCTGGAAGGCTTGGCAACAGCAGATCCGTCTATCTTTGCCGACAGCAAGTCTCAAGCTATCTATGAAGCTGAGGCCCGTGCCATACGTGCTTATAATTACCTGTACCTGACGAAGCTGTATGGCCGTGTGCCCATGCTGGTTCCGGGCGAAACTTATTCTTCCACTCCCAGCAAACCGCGTCCCGAAACTTTGGATGAAAACTACGCCACCATCGAGCAAGATTTTGTTTATGCCAGGGATGTATTGGACTGGGAACCGCTGAACGGTCAATACGGTCGTGTTACGAAGGGTTTCTGCAAGGCTTATCTGGCTGAACTCTATATGAAGAAGAAAGACTATAATTCTGCCAAGGCAGAACTGAAGAGCATTATAGATGACGGTCCTTATAAACTGGAGCCTTGTTACGGCAACCTGCATAACGAGGATACCCACTGGACGAAAGAGTCTATCTTCGAAATCATGTACCATAAGCAAGACTACATGGGATGGGGTGCCAACTCTTCTTCCGATGCAATGATCTGGTTCGGCTTCATGTGTGCAGCTCCCGAATGGGGTGGATGGGGATCTATGTGTCTCTCTTGGGAATTGGTAAGATCCTTTGAACCGGGCGACAAAAGACGTCAGTACTCTATCGTTGCCAAAGGCGATACCAACCCGTTCACCGGTCAGACGGTGGGTGTGACTCCCAGCTTTGACGGTCTGTTCCAGGGTTCCGAGAATATGCCTACCGTTTATTCTTTGAAGTACTGGAGATGCAAGCCGGGTGATAACAACCAGGTTTACAATCCTATCTCTCTGACCTTGAAGCGCCTGGCAGGTGTCATGCTGGACTATGCAGAATGCTGCTTTGAAACGGGTGATGCCGCTACCGGTTGGGAAATGATCCGCCAGATACGTAACCGTGCATGGGGTAACCTGGAACCGGGAGCAACCGTGGCTTACTTCCCGAAAGACTGGCTGAATACCGAAACCGTAGAAGTGCCCGATGCTCAGACATATTATGCCCAGTATAAGGCAAAGAAAGGTTATACTTCCGACTTATGGAAAGTGGCTGTGATTATGGAAAGACGCTATGAACTCAATGCAGAGTTCTCGCTCTATCACGACCTTTGCCGTATGGGAATGTGTGACGAATGGTTCAAAGCTGAGTATCCTAAGACTGCTGCCAATTCCACTCCGGATGAATGCTTGAAGACAGGCGACTCTTTCAGATACTTTGAACACCAGGCATATCAGGAACTCTTCCCGATTCCTACCAATGAAATTTTGAGTAACTCAGCGATAGGCCCGGAAGACCAGAACCCGGGTTATTGATGATATTTGGTTTTAACGGAAGTGCGCCAAAAGCAAAACTCTGTTTTGGCGCACCTCCTTATTTACATGATTATGAAGAAAGTTATTTATCTGTTTGCTTTATTTGTCGGCTTAACCTTGTGCGGATGCAAATCCAAACAAGTAAATTTGCCATCGACATTATCTTCTGAGATTGTCTCCGACGTCCGGAATAATGTTTTGCCGTTCTGGATGAATTACGCAGTTGCCGTTGACGGAGGATTCTATGGAACAGTATTGCGGGATGGTACTCCGGTGGAGGATGCTCCGCGTGGAGGGGTGCTGAACTCCCGGATTCTGTGGAGCTTTTCGGCTGCATACCGCACTTTTCAGGATAAGGCTTATTTGGAACTGGCTAATAAATCGCAGCGCTATTTTATAGATACTTTTATAGATAAAGAGAATGGTGGAGTATATTGGCTGGTGAATCCCAACGGCGAGGTGCTGAATGCCTCTAAATATACCTATGCCATGACCTATGGTATTTATGGACTGACGGAGCACTATTTGGCAACAGGTAATGACGAGAGTTTGCGAACTGCAATCAGCTTGTACAGAACGCTGGAAGAGAAAGGACGTGACCCGCAAAACGATGGTTATGTGGAGTCTTTCACGGGAGATTGGGAATTGCTGGATATGTATGACAACAACGCTCCCAAAACAATGAATGCCCATCTGCACGTGCTGGAGGCTTATACCCTCCTGTATCAGTGCTGGAAAGATGATGGACTGAGAGACCGGTTGGAGTTCTGTGTCGATTTGTTTATGAACCGGATGTATGATCCGGCAAGAAAGCACTTCAACCTCTTCTTTGATAATGAGTGGAACAGCCTGGTTAAAATGGATTCTTACGGACACGATGTAGAAGCCGGATGGTTGTTGTGCGTCGCTGCCCATGCGTTGGGAGACGAAAGCCTGATTGAGAAAACGAATCAACTGGCACTGGATGTGACGAAAACCTGCCTGGCCGAGGGCACTAATAAAGAAATGGGTTGCATGATGTATGAAAAAGTAGGTGATAAAGCAAGTAAGCGTTGTTCCTGGTGGGGACAGATCGAGACAATGATTGCTTGCGTCAATGCCTGGCAAATCAGTGGGGATGATGCCTACTTGCGTGCAGCCGATACTGTCTGGAACTTTGTAAAAGGGAACATGATAGACACAGAATATGGCGAATGGTATAGCGATTGCTTTGACGGAAAGCCCAGCAAAGATGCTCCTAAGGTGAGCATGTGGCGTTGTCCGTATCATACGGTTCGTTTAGGAGTAGAAATGTATAATCGTTTAAAATAATAGTTATGAAGAAATTAATGATGTGTGCAGCGTCACTGATGCTTTGTTCCGCTTTGGGAGCCCAGGATTTCAAGATAAACTCTTCCGGGTACTTCGAAGATAACGGGGCCAATGTGATGGTGTTCAGTGATGTTTATCCCGAAGGCCACCAGGGAGGTGTGACCTTGGTCTTGAATGGAGACCGCAGGGCTGCTGCCGGTGATGTGCGTTTTGAGATATCGCAGGGACAGTGGCAAGGATTGCCCAAGATGCGGGGCCGTGTAGTGGACGAGGCTAACAACGAAATCCGCGTCACGCTGAGCTATCCCGATTCCACCAAGCACATGGCGGGATTCAACCCCATGCTTTACCCCGATTTTGTATTCAGCTATACCATCAAGGTGAAAGGCGAGAAAGATTATCTGGTGCTGACCGTTGACCTGGACCAGCCGGTTCCCGAACGTTTTGCCGATAAACTGGGCTTCAACCTGGAGCTGGTGCCTTCCACTCTCCTGGGCAAGCCCTGGATTATGGACGATAAGACGGGCGTTTTCCCTCATCAGGTAATGGGCCCCACTATGAAGCAAACCTCTAACATGGAGCATATCGGCGACTTCAATCCTAAAGGCAAAGCCGATTTGGATCAGTTGTTGCTGGACAGAAAGACTTACAACCCGATGATTGCCGACGACATTGTGGCTGCTCCTTTTGCCACCGGAAAGAAGTTCGTTCTCAATCCGCAGGACGACTTGGCAAAGATTACGATAGAAAGTGAGAAGGGCGACCTGAAGCTGTATGATGGCCGTATGAACCACAATAACGGTTGGTTTGTACTGCGCTCGGAGTTCCCCGCAGGAACAAAAGCCGGTGCTGTGAAGTGGATCATCCGCCCCACAGTGAGCAAAGACTGGAGATATGATCCGGTAGTGCAGACCTCGCAAGTGGGTTACCATCCCGGACAGAAGAAAGTAGCCGTTATCGAGCTGGACAAGCGCGACAAGAACTTCAAGCAGCCTGCCCTTTACCGCATTGCCGCCGATGGCCGCAAGCTGGTGAAGCAACAGGCAGCCAAGGAATGGGGTGACTTTATGCGTTACCATTACTTGCAGTTCGACTTCTCGGAAGTGACCGAAGACGGACTCTACCAGGTGATGTACGGTGATGCCGCTTCTCCCGTATTCCGCATTGCACAGGATGTTTGGAACACAGGCGTTTGGCAGGCGGAGATAGAATACTTCCTGCCGATACAGATGTGCCACATGCGTGTGAACGAGAAGTACCGCGTATGGCATGACTTCTGCCACCACGACGACGCCCGCATGGCCAAGACCGACATCAACCATATCGACGGATACGAACAAGGCCCTTCCACGCTATGCCAGTATCAGCCGGGCGACATTGTTCCGGGTTTGAACATCGGCGGTTGGCACGATGCAGGCGACTATGACCTGCGTGTGGAGTCACAGGCCGGTGAAGCTTATATCCTTGCCATGGCTTGCGAGAACTTCGGAGCTTACTGGGACGAGACATCCATCGACTTCGACAAGCAAATCGTAGAACTGCACCAGCCGGACGGCAAGAACGACTTCCTGCAACAGGTAGAGAACGGTGCAATAACCATCGTAGCCGGTTGGAAGGCTTTGGGACGTCTGTACAGAGGTATCCTTTGCCCCACCGTACGCCAATACGCACACTTGGGCGATGCATCGGCACACACCGACCACGTCAGTGGTACGGATGATGACCGCTGGGTGTTTACGGAAGACAATCCGGGCCGTGAGTTGCAGGTAGCTGCCCAGTTGGCAGGTATCTCACGCGTACTGAAAGGCCACAACGATGCATTGGCAGACGATTGCCTTGAGATAGCCCGCGAGCTGTTCAAGACTACCCGCACCGACAACAACTGGGTGATGACTGCCAAGATCCATGCAGGCGTAGAGCTCTACCTTGCCACGAAAGAGGCGCAATACCGCGACTTCGTACTGAAACAACAAGATTATATCTGCAAGAATATCCGCCAGACAGGCTGGTTCATCGGCCGCTTCGACAAGGCTGTAGGAAATGCACGTTTCAGCAAGGCCATTCGTGCCGCATTGCCCGCTTTGCAGGCCATGTATGCCGAGTATAGCAACAAGACCCCGTATGGAGTGCCCCACGACAGAGGCAACACCTCTTCCGGTTCTTGGGAACCCCAGCACCTGGGCTACAACTATTGCTACCTTAATGCTGCTTATCCCGATTTGTTTGCCCCGGATTATATCTTCAACTGTATGCAATACCTGCTGGGTATGCACCCGGGACGCAACCAAGCTGCTTTCGTTACCGGTGTAGGTGCCGAAACGATGAAGGCTGCCTACGGTACGAACCGTGCAGACTGGTCGTACATTCCGGGTGGAGTGTCTCCGGGCACCAACCTGATTCGTCCCGACCTTCCCGAACTGCTCAACTTCCCGTTCTTGTGGCAAGAGGGTGAGTACTGCTTGGGCGGACACGCTACCTGGTTTATGTACATGACGCTGGCGTCTCAAAAAATACTGAACAGTAATGAATAATAAAAACAGGTTAATAGATAGATTTTTGATTCTAAGTCTTTTGCTCTGCATGGTCTGCAATACGGCCGTGCAGGCTAAAGCTTACAAGAGCTTTAAAGTCTCCATCTACGTCCGCGCTTACGAAGTGGAAAAGATGAAGGACATACATTGGTTGGACTCCACCTGGACTGCTATTTCACAGCAGCTGGACGTGGATAAGATATATCTGGAAACGCACCGCGACTTGCTGATAGTGGATGATGCCACTTTGGAACAAGCCAAGAAGTACTTCCACGACCGGGGCATAGAAACCGCAGGAGGTATCACCTATACCATCGACGAGTCGAATAGCTTTGAAACCTTCTGTTACTCCGATCCCGAACACCGCAAGATGGTACAGAAGATTGCCGAGCACACGGCAAAGCACTTCGACGAATTCATCCTGGATGATTTCTTCTTTACCAGTTGCAAGTCGGAGGTAGAGATAAAGGCCAAAGGAGCGCAAAGCTGGACGGACTACCGCCTGAAGCTGATGACCGAAGCCGGACGCAACCTGGTGCTGAAGCCTGCAAAGAAAGTGAATCCCAAGGTGAAGGTAATCATCAAATACCCCAACTGGTACGATCACTTCCAAGGCCTGGGCTTCAATCTGGAAGAAGGCCCCCAACTCTTCGACGGCGTATGGACGGGAACTGAGACAAGAGATCCCGGCGGCAACCAGCATTTGCAGAATTATTTGAGCTATAACGTTATCCGTTACTTCGATAATCTGCGTCCCGGCTACAACGGCGGCGGCTGGGTAGACTCGGGCGGATTGAACCTGGGCATGGACCGCTATGCCGAACAGCTTCACCTGACGATGCTGAGCAAGACTCCCGAAATTGTGCTCTTTGCTTATCACCAGCTTCTGGGCGTGAAGCTCTCCCCCCGTTTCCGCACTCCCTGGCAGGGCATGGGCACCAGCTTCAACTACGATGAAATGACTGCGCCTATCCGCCTGAAGGACGGAACAACAGTTGAGCCCACTACAATGGCACGCATTGCCGACGTAGTGTTGAAGCAGACGGATAAGTTGATATATAAGCTGGGCAACCCTGTGGGAATAAAGTCTTATAAGCCCTTCCACTCTACGGGCGACGACTTCTTGCAGAATTATCTGGGTATGATAGGTCTGCCGATGGATATGCAGCCCACCTTCCCCGAGAACGAGCAAGTGGTGCTCCTGACGGCGCAAGCTGCCAAAGACCCGGAAATCATAGCCAAGATAAAGAAGCAATTGCAAAGCGGACGGGATGTAGTGATCACAAGCAGCCTGCTGAAAGCCATTCCCGAAAAGATAGCCGATATCTCGGAACTGCGTTGCAGTGACTTGAAAGCTCTCGTCTATGACTTCGGCCGTTATGGCGAGGCAGGACGTGACTTGCTGATACCCCAGGTGCTGTATTCTACCAACGATGCTTGGGAAGTGGTCAGTGCCGGACGTCCGTTGACGGGCGGTGTATCGGGCTATCCCATCTTGTTGAGAGCGCCTTATGCTACCGGAAATATGTACGTCCTCACCGTTCCCGATGATATGGGCAATCTGTATGATTATCCTGCCGGGGCGCTGAATGAAATCCGCCGTGTATTGAGCAAGGATGTGGGCATCCATTTGGAAGCTCCTTCCAAGGTAGGCTTGTTTGTATATGATAACGAGACGCTGGTCGTTGAGAACTTCAATGACGAGCCGGTAGAGATAAGCATTGTTACCGGCGATAAGGTGACGGGACTGGAAAACCTGGAGTGTGGCGAAGTTCTCAGTCCGCTTCCTGCTCCGGCGGTAGCATCGAGACGCCCCGTGGCTCCGACGAACTCTTTCCGCGTGATGTTATTGCCTCATTCTTACAAGGCATTCAAATACAGTAAATAAAGGTAAAGGTAAAAAGATTGTTGATTGTGATTTTTTTTGGGAGGGCTAAGCGCCGGGGATGTATTCCCTAATGCTTATGCTCTCCCAATATTCTATGTGGCAATGTGCCGTGGCCCAGGAGTTCTATCGGACAGTGGAAGTTACGCTCCAGCCATTCGCCGCTGATGCCGGTGTCGGGGTGGTAGTCCAGCGTTTCGTTGACGCAGGCGATGGACTTTACCTGTTGCAGCACGGTGCCGATGTCGTGGCTGACGAGGATAATGGCGCAATCCTTGTTGATTTCTGCCAGTAGCTCGTAGAGGCGGGCTTCGAAACGCTTGTCGATGTAGGTGCTGGGTTCGTCCAGAATCACCACTTCGGGGTCGGAGATGATGGCGCGTCCCAGGAGGGCGCGTTGCAGTTGTCCGCCGCTAAGGGCGCCGATGGCGCGTTGCTCCATACCTTCCAGGCCCATGCGGGCTATCACGGTGCGGGCTTGCTCGCGATGTGCGTCGGTGAAGCGGGAGGTAAGGGATTTCTTGCTGCTCAGTCCCGAGAGGATGACTTCTTCGACGGTGATGGGGAACTTGCGGTCGATGCTGTTGTATTGCGGCAGGTAGCCCATGGTGAGTTGGGAGCTGGCAGCCGATGTCTCGGAGCCGGTAGAGTGGCAGGTGCGATAACGTATCTCTCCGGCAGTGGGTTTCAGCAGGCCGAGGATGCACTTTATCAACGTGGTTTTTCCTCCGCCGTTCGGTCCGATGATGCCGAGGAAGTCACGGTCGTAGACGGTCAGGTTCACGTCGCGCAATACGGTTCGTCCGTCGTAGCCGGCGCTGAGTCCTTTTACTTCGATAACCCCTCGTTCCCCTAAAGGGGAAGGAGAATGGGTCTGCATTTCATTTTCCTGATGGATAGTATTATTTCCCATATTCTTGCAATTATTGTTTGGCGGAGTACTCTCCTTCCCCTTTAGGGGAACGAGGGGCTGAGCGCCTTCGCCGTATTCAGCATCTCCTCTTCCCAATCATAAGCGAGCGGATTGATACCTACCACCTGCGTGCCTGTCTGCCGGGCAATGATATCTGCATTGCGGCGGTCGAACTCGGGCTGAACGAAGATGATGTGTACTTTCTCATCCTTACACGTGTTTATAAGTTCGCGCAGATGTGCGGGAGACGGTTCTTTGCCACCCGCTTCAATCGGAATCTGATGCAGGCCGTAGTCGCGGGCAAAGTAAGAAAGTGCCGGATGGTAAATCATGAAAGCACGGTCGGCACCGGGAGCGGAGAGCTGCTGGCGGATGAGGCGGTCGGTGTGCTCTATCCGGCGGCAGAGGGTGTCGTAGCGTGCCATATAAAGATCTTTGTTCTCTTGGTCGAGGGTGCAGAGGGCATCCACTATGTTTCCGGCAATGATTTGGGCATTCTCGGTGGAGTTCCAGATATGCGGCTCTACTCCGATGGCGGAAAGATGCTCTTCATTGGCGGACTGGTGCTTCTCGTCAGCAGAAGGACTCTCCTCACCGGAAGGTGCTCCGTGGGCGGCGTGTTGATGTACATGGGTATCGTCATAAATCAGGTCTACGCCCTGCGACATATCGAAGAATTGCAGATGGGGCGCATTGTCCGTCAACTTATCCATCCACGTCTGTTCAAAGCCGATGTAGCCGATGCGGAAATAGGCTTTGCTCTTGGCAAGGTCTATGAGTTGTTGCGGAGTGGGGTCGTAAGTCTCCGGGCTGGAGCCTCGGGGCACCATGCTGGTGACGGTGAAGCGGTCGCCCGCAATGGCCTCGGTGAAGTAGCGCAGAGGTTCTATGGTGACGGTGATAACGGGTTTCCCGTCATCCGTACCGCCTTGCCGGCCTCCTTGTTTGCAAGAGAGTGCCAGGATAGCTATGAGGAGTAATAAAACGTATTTCTTCATTCCTTTCATTCTTCAACTGTCAACTGTCAATTTTTAATTTTTAATTCTTAATTCCCCTCAGTATCTCCCGCTTTCCACCCGGGGGGCCAGGGAGCCGTTCTACTTTGAATCCTACGGCTTGCAGCATACGGCGAACCACTCCTTTGGCGCAGTAGGTGGTCAGCACTCCGCCCGCGGACATGGCGTTGTAGAGGTTGCGGAGAATCGTTTCTTCCCACATCTCCGGTTGCTTCTCGGGGGCAAAGGCATCGAAGTAAACAACGTCGAACGGGGCGCCGTTCATCCTTAACAAGCGGTCGGCGCCGATTGTTTGTACATCTGCCTGTACTTTCCGTAGCTTGAAGCAGGGAGTGATGGCTACCTCCTCCATCCACGGCGTCCGGTGCAATGCCTCGAACAGCGGATGGTCACTGTAATGCAGCGCGTCCACCTCTTCCCAGGCCAGCGGATAGAGTTCGATGCCGGTGTAGTGTACGCGGCGTTGCTCCTTCTCGGCAGCCTCCAGGGTGAGCAGTGCATTCAGTCCCGTGCCGAAGCCTATTTCGAGGACGTGCGGCTCGGTAGCGGTGGCGGCTTTCAGGCCCATGTCGATGAAGATGTGCTGCGACTCCGTACGCGCTCCCTTTACCGAATGATAATGTTCATTCAGTTCCGGCACAAACAGTGTTGCGCTTCCGTCTTCGGTTCTCTCTATGATTCGTTGCATATCTATATCCGTCACGTTGTATCTATATATCCGTCGTGCTGCATCTATATATCCAGCACACTGCATCTATATATCCACCGCGCTGCATCTATAGATGCACCACGGCGTCAATGTATCATTGAAATCGCCCCTTCCATCATCCACAGCAGTGCCATATATCGTATCAGTTTTCCTACGAACATCGACGTCACCGTCAGTGGCAGGTTGCTGCGCATAAAGCCCAGTGCGATGGAGATGACACTGCCGATGATAGGCAGGAAAGCGAAGAAAGCCATCAGTGCACCCTTCCCCTGGAGGAAGTGTTGCATCTTGTCTATCTTTTCCCCCTTCACATGGAAGTATTTCTCTATCCAGTCTATCCGCCCCAGGTGGCCCATGTAGTAGCACGTCATGCCTCCCAGCACATTGCCCACCGTGGCGGCAAGCACGCAGCCCATGGGGTGCAGTCCCAACTGTACCAGTCCTACCAGCACCAACTCGGAACTGAACGGGATGACACTGCCTGCCAGCAGCGCGGAGACGAACATGCCCCAATATCCCCAGTCTATCAGGAGTTGTATCAGTGTATCTATAAAAGTGTCCATAGGTTGAATCCGAATAAGGCGAATAGCCCGATGAGTGAAAGGATAAAGAATATATTGGAACTGCGGTTATTGGTCAATACAAACAAATGTCCCGCCAGGATGCTGACGCCGATAAGCAGCAGCGACAGCAGATGAACGCCCAATGCCGGTTGCAGCACAACGTAGGCAAAGAGGCAGAAGTTGAGGAATATCAGGAAGTGCAGATAGCTGCGTGTGCGTATCTTGTCCTCATAGCCTGCTACCAGGCAGTGCGTTGCGCTGACGATGAACAGCAGGAACAGATATCCCAGAGTTGCCAGTTCCCACGGCTGGAAGTCGAACCGCAGGGGGGCGAACGTCACCAGTTCCCGGAAGGGCTGGTAGAACAATTCCATCTGCCCGTAGAAGAATGCATGTCCCAGCAGAAACCAGTAGGGCACGCTCCAGCCCACCAGTGAGGCGAAGAAGCTCTTGGGATGGAGCGACTGGAAGCTGTAGGCGCCTATCCAGAAGATGGGAGCAAACAGCATGAGTTGCGGAAAGAGGAGGCTGCCCAGCCCGATGAATACGAAGGCATGGAAGAGATATCCCGTGGGACGTGCCTGCTGGTAACTCTTGAACAGAAAGAACAGGGCTATCAGGAAGGCTGCCGCCGCCAGGTCTCCCGCATACAGAATGTGTATGCTGGGGCAGACGGCTATCAGCAGGAAGTAGACGGAGGTTTGCACCGACGCCCGCATGCGGATGATGGCAAATGCGTTGTTCAGCTCTATAAGGAAGTACCCGATGACGCTGTACAGCACGAAACTGCAAATGCGGCTGGCCCAGGTGGGGATGCAGAAGTGGCAGAACGTTTCCCATAGAGGGTAGCCGCTCTTCTGTGTCTCCATTTCGGGCAATAGTACGCTCGTCAGTATCCAGCAGGCTACTGATATCAGGATGGCAGCGGGCAGCGTGAAGCGTCCCGTGGTGATCCGGTTCTGAAATCGTTTGCTTCTCATAAGCCTCTCCCCCGACCCCTCCCCCGTAGGGAGGGGAGGTTAAGTTACTTTTGTTTTATATTTACCGTTTACATTCACAATCTATCTCTATTCCCCTCCCTACGGGGGAGGGGTTAGGGGAGAGGCTTTTAGAGGTCGAACCCGATATCTCTTCTGAAGTATTTCTTCTCGAAATCTATCATATCGGCCACCTTGTAACTTTTGGCAAGGGCTTCTTCCTTCGTCTCTCCGTAGGAGCAGACGGCGATGACGCGTCCGCCGTTGGTCACTACCTGTCCGTCTTTCAGGGCGGTGCCGGCGTGGAAGAGGATGCTGTCCGTGCGGGCTGCCTGCTCGAAGCCGGTCATTACTTTGCCCTTTTCGTACGCTTCCGGGTATCCGCCGCTCACCAGCATGACGCAGGCTGCCGTACGCGGGTCGAGTTCCAGCGTGCGCTGGTCGAGGTTGCCCTGGGCTACGCCCTGCAGCAGATCCACCAGGTCGCTCTTGATGCGCAGCATCACGCTCTCGGTTTCGGGGTCGCCCATGCGGACGTTGTATTCTATCACCATCGGTTCGCCTTTCACGCGGATCAGGCCGAGGAAGATGAAGCCATGGTAGGTGATTTCTTCTTCGAGCAATCCGTTGATGGTGGGTTCGATGATGCGTGTGCGTACTTTCTCCATAAACACTTCGTCGGCAAAAGGTACGGGGGTGACGCTGCCCATACCGCCGGTGTTGAGGCCCTTGTCGCCTTCGCCGATGCGCTTGTAGTCTTTGGCTACGGGGAGAACCTTGTAGTGGCGTCCGTCCGTCAGCACGAATACGGAGCACTCTATGCCGCTGAGGAATTCTTCAATCACCACCGTGGCACTGGCGTCGCCGAACATACCGCCCAGCATTTCTTTCAACTCCTTCTGAGCTTCTTCCAGGGTAGGGAGAATCAGTACGCCCTTGCCGGCACAGAGGCCGTCGGCTTTCAGCACGTAGGGAGCTTCCAGTGTTTCGAGGAAGGCGAGGCCTTCGTCCAAAGTCTGGGCCGTGACGCTTTTGTAGCGTGCGGTAGGGATGCCGTGGCGTTGCATGAATTCTTTGGCAAACTCCTTGCTGCCTTCCAGCGTGGCACCTTTGGCAGAGGGGCCTATGATGGCGATGTGGCGGGTGGCAATGTCTTTCTTGAAGTAGTCGAAGATGCCTTCTACCAGCGGGTCTTCGGGGCCTACTACAATCATGTCTATCTTTTGTTCAAGGGCAAAGGCTCTGATTGTCGGGAAGTCGGTTGCTTTGATGTTTACGTTCTCGCCTGCCGCGCCTGTTCCGGCATTGCCGGGAGCGATATACAACTTCTCTACTTTCGGGCTTTGGGCTATCTTCCATGCCAAAGCGTGTTCACGGCCTCCTGAGCCTAATAGTAATACTTTCATAATTTGTTTCACCCCCCGTCCCCCTGAAGGGGGAGGAGGATACATTTAGTTATACAATATTGTTTATTTATTCACAAATCTATTCTCCTTCCCCTTTAGAGGAACGAGGGGTTAAAAAGTCTTCAAAATACCTCGTTATCTTCTCGTGCAGATGCACACGGTCACGTCCCATGACGTTGTGCTTATGTCCGGGATAGATAAACAGGTCGGGATAAGTGCGGGCATCCACACAAGCCTTCATAAAGGAAAGCGTATGCTGGGGCACGCAGGTATCGTCGTGGTCATCGTGGATGATGAGCAGATGTCCTTTCAGATTGCCGGCAAGGTTCTTCAGGTTGCTGGCTTTGTAGCCTTCGGGGTTGGTTTGCGGGGTGTCCATGTACCGCTCGCCGTACATGATTTCGTAGTATGCCCAGTCAATGACCGGTCCTCCGGCAACGCCTACTTTGAATATTTCGGGATAACGCAGCATCAGCGCTGTCGTCATGTGTCCGCCAAAGCTCCAGCCGTGTACGCCGATGCGGTGGACGTCTACGTATGGCAGGCTCGTCAGGAACTCTACGCCCTTCACCTGGTCTTTGCCTTCTTCGATGCCGAGGTGGCGGAAGGTGGCGTTCTCGAATTCCAGTCCGCGGTTGCTGCTGCCACGGTTGTCGAGGGTGAACATGATGTAACCCTTGTTTGCCATGTAGATGTCCCAGGCGCGGGCGTTGTTCAGCCAACTGTTGTCTACCAGCTGGGTGTGCGGGCCGCCGTAAACGTAGACGATGGCGGGATATTGCTTGCTCGGGTCGAAGTCGGCAGGCTTCATGATGCGGTAGTATAAGTCTGTTTTTCCGTCGGCTGCCTTGATGGTGCCTACCTCGATGCTTGGCATGACGAAACCTTCGTAGGGGTTTGCAGCGGTCAGCAGGGTATATTGCTGCTGTTTCTTCGGGTTGGTGGACATCAGTTTGATGATACGCGGGCAGTCGGGTGAAGACACCTTGTCGATAAGGCTGGTGCCCATGAAACCGGAAATTCCGGCGGAATGTACGCCTTGGGCATCTCCTATCAGGCTCCGTGCACCGTTCTTCAGGCTGACGGCGTAGATGTTGCTTTGGAGCGGGGAGAGTTCCGTGCTTTGGATGAGGATGCTTCGGGTTTGTTGGTTGAAGCCCAATACGTTCTGCACCATCCATTCGCCTTGGGTGAGCTGCTTCAACAGTTCTCCTTCTGTATTATATAGGTACAGGTGGTTGAAACCGTCGCGCTGGCTTTGATAGATAAACTTGCTGCTATCCCAGGGGAGGAAGAGGATGGGGGATTGCGGCTCTACGTATTTGGGGTGCGTTTCCTCTAAAAGAACTTTCGTCAGTTCGCCGGTTTCGGCGTTGTATTGGCAGAGCTTGGCGTGGTTCTGGTCACGGTTCAGTTCTATCAGGTAGAGGCTCTTCTCGTCCGGTGCCCAGCAGATGTTGGTGAAGTAGCGGTCGGTGGGGTCGCCGGCATTCAGGTAGATAGTCTTTTGCGTCTCCGGGTTGTAGATGCCTACTTTCACCTGATGGCTAAGCATACCTGCCATTGGATAACGGACTTTGTCGACTAAAGCGATTCGTGGGGTGATGTCTACCAAAGGATAGGGCGTCACCATACTTTCATTCATGCGGTAGAAGGCGAGCTTGTCTCCCCGGGGACTCCAGTAGGTGCCTTTGGAGATACCGAACTCGTTGCGATGTACCGTCTGTCCGCAGACGATGCCTTCGGGCTCGTTGGTCACTTGCTGTGTTTGTCCGTCGGCCGTCATCACGTACAGGTTGTTTTTGAGTGTGTAGGCGAGGTGATGGCTCACTTCGTTCCAATCTTCGTTTTCTGCCTGTGCGGGAGAAGGCTGGCTCCATACCAGTTCTTTCTTTTTCCAGTTAATGAGGGCGCGATGCGTATCGGTACTCAGCAGCAGGAGCGGATCTATTTGAATCTGAATGCCCAGGTTAACACCTCGGGGGGCGTTGATGGCTTTTGCCGATTGGAAGCCGTGCAGTTTTCCCAGTCCTTTCTCTGCCAGCAGTTTGTTGGCTTCTTCCAGGGTAAGGGCGGTGAAGTTCTTTCCTGCTTTCATTCCCGGTCCGCTCACTGCCCAGATGCCTTCTATGCGGTCGGCGCCCAGCTCCAGGCAAGCAGCGTCGCCATACCACTGGTACTCCTTGTTCTCAATCGCGCGATAGGTTTCACCTCCGGGATATAAGTCTTCCAGCGTCAGTTTCTTCAATTCTTGCTTACCGCTATTTGTCTCTTGTGCCATAACGTTTGTTGTAAACAGAGCAGGCATTGCCATCAGCAATGCCAGAATACCCTTATTTATCATCTTCGCATTCATTATCTTTGTTGTTATTTTCTTTTCTGAATCCTTTCACTTCTATTCTGCCACATGGGGAGCTCTTCACTTGAACAGCCGCACTCAACTTGGCAAAGGCGGAGAAGAGTTCGTCGAACTGCTTCTCGTAGCTATCTCTATCCGAAGACACATCTTCTTCCAAATATTCTATTCTCTTTCTCAACTCTTCCAGTTCCTGCTTCGGAGCGTGGGAGAGGAGATATTGGCGCATGTGGACGAAAGCACGCATGATGTTGATGTTGACTTCAATGGCTTTCGGACTTCGCAGGATGCCGGAAAGCATGGCGACACCTTGCTCGGTGAAGGCGAAAGGGGCATAACGAGTACCACCCCAACTTGAGGTTCCATTTTGGAACCTCAAACTGTTTATCAGTAAGTTAGCCTCTTGGTTTGATAGTTGAAACATAAAATCAGACGGGAAACGTTCTATATTTCGTCGTATTGATTGTTTCAAAACTTTATTTTCTATCTCATACATCTCCGCCAAATCAAAGTCCAGCATCACCTTCTGTCCCCTAATCTCATATATTTTGTTTTCAATAATAATTAAATCATCCATTTGTGCATTATTCTTTTGAGGTGTAATTCCTCTCATTCATGTCTTGTCATCTTGAGGTCACAAATTGTGACCTCATTCTGTATTTCAATAAGTTAACTTCGATATAGCAGTTTGTAAGTCAATATTTCGAACCGTAAGTCTTATGAACTCGTCACAATCAGTGACCAGTCTATTCCTCCCCTTTCTCTTTAGACTCTCTTCTCTTTCTCTCCGGATAAGACTCCCCTCTCGGTTTTTCCCCATCCCGGAAGTTTCTTTCTCCGCCACGGAAGCTTCTCTCGCCGTCTGCCGGTTTGCGATACTCGCGGGGTTTGAAGTCACGTCTTTCCCCGGAGTTAGACTCGCGTCCTTCTCTCGGTCTGAACTCCCGCTTCTCTCCCGAATTGAATTCCCTCGGTCTGCGCTCTCCACCGAACTCGCGTCTCTCACCGCTATATTCACGACGTTCCCTGCCGGGTTCTCTTCTCTCGCGTGTCTTGACTTCTCTTCTCTCTCCCGAAGCCAACTTCAACTCTTTGCTCAATTCGTCCCCACTTTCGCGGAACTCCTTGTACTTGCCGTCGAATATCTCGTACTGACGGAACTCGCAATCCAACGCACCGTTGAACAACGGTATCTTGGTGGTAGGCTTCAGCCCAATCTGGTCGAAGCACTCTTCGCGATAAGACAGAATCCAGGCAACATTACCGGTGAACGCGTGTTTCAGGCGTTCGCCGATCATGGAGTACAAGCCCAGCAAGTCGTTGGTAGAAATACGTTCCCCGTAAGGCGGATTGGTGATGATGACGGATTTCTCTTCCGGCTGCTCGAACTGCTGGAAAGGTTGCAGCTTCAAGACTATATCCTTGCTGACGCCGGCTGCCTTTATGTTGCGCGTAGCTATCTCGTTGGCTTGCGGACTGTTGTCGTAGCCATATATCTTATGCGTGAACTCACGTTCCTGACTGTCGTCATTGTAAATCGTATCGAACAACTCCTGGTCGAAGTCCACCCACTTCTCAAAAGCGAACTCTTTGCGGAATACCCCCGGCGCAATGTTGCGTGCTATCAGAGCCGCCTCAATGGGGATGGTTCCCGAACCACACATAGGGTCTATCAGGTCGCATTCACCGTTCCAGCCGGTCATCAGAATCATGCCCGCAGCCAGCACTTCGTTCAGCGGGGCTTCCACTGCTTCCTGGCGATAGCCGCGGCGGTGCAGGGACTCACCACTGGAGTCGAGCGAAAGCGTACATTTGGTTTCGGCAATGTGGATGTTCAGCAGTACGTCCGGCTTGTTGATGCGCACGCTGGGACGCTTGCCCGACTGCTCGCGGAAATAGTCCACAATGGCATCTTTCACCTTGTATGAGACGAACTTGGAGTGACGGAACTCCTCGCTGAATACTACCGCGTCTACGGCAAAAGTCTTGTCTGTGTCCAGGAAGTCTTCCCAGTGAATCGCCTTGATCTGTTCGTAGACCTCATCGGCGTCTTTGGCTTTGAAGTGTTTGATGGGTTTCAGGATGCGGATTGCCGTACGCAGGCAGAAGTTTGCTTTGTACATCATTGCCTTGTCGCCACTGAACGATACCATGCGGCGTCCTATTTCAATGTCGTTGGCTCCCAGTGCTGTAAGTTCTTGTGCCAGTACTTCTTCCAGTCCTTGGAAGGTTTTGGCAATCATTTCAAAAGATTGTTCGCTCATCTATTTATTTGCTATTTTGACTATTTACTATACTATATATTTTGAAGTTTCTACTTCTTGGCTTTTGTCTGTACGATCCGCGCTCCTGCCGGTACGTCTTCCGTCACCCAGATGTTGCCGCCTACGGTAGCATCGCGCCCGATGGTGATGCGTCCCAGTATGGTGGCATTGGAGTAGACGATGACGTTGTCCTCCAGTATCGGATGGCGTGGAATGCCCTTGATGGGCTTGCCGTCTCCATCGAGTGGGAAGCTCTTGGCACCGAGGGTGACACCTTGATACAGCTTCACGTTGTTTCCGATGATGCACGTCTCGCCGATTACCACACCCGTGCCGTGGTCGATGGTGAAGTAACTGCCTATCTCGGCTCCCGGATGGATATCAATCCCCGTTTCGCCGTGCGCCATCTCGGAGATGATGCGCGGAATGAGGGGCACGCCCAGTTTCAACAACTCGTGCGCAATGCGGTAGTTGCTGATGGCGCGGATGGCGGGATAGCAACTGATGACTTCACCGAACGAATGGGCGGCAGGGTCGCCGTTGTAGGCAGCCTCCACATCGGTGGCAAGCACACGTCTCATCTCCGGCAGGTGGCTGACGAACTTGGCAGCCAGCAGAGTGGCTTCTTCCCGTTGCAGCTCGGTGCAGCAACTGCATTCACCGTCTCCGGCAAAACAGAGGCCGGCAAGGATTTGTTCGGTCAGCAGGTCGAACAAACGCTCTACGTTGACACCGATATGGTAAGTCACTGTACGGCTGTTTACCGTGGAATTTCCGAAATAACCGGGGAAGATGATGGCACGTGCCAGTTCGATGATGTCGCATAGGACTTTTGCCGAAGGCAGCGGATTGCCGTCCGTATGCTGGTGAAACAGTCCCTTGTAAGATTCGCTTTCCGATAGCTCATCGACTGCTTGTGTCAGGATGTGGGTAAAGTTGAGTGGACTCATTCGTGATATCCTTAAGTTTAAAAGTGGCAACAAAGGTACGAATAACTCGCTAAATATCCTACATATCCCTCATTTATAGTATGGATTTACCACATTTGTGGTATTTTCCATGAACCAATTCCCCACTACTTTTGTCCTAACAGAAAGAAGTAACTAATAAACACCTTTATAGAGTATGAAAAAGATAGCTCAACGCCTCACTGATTTAGTAGGCAACACTCCCTTGCTGGAGCTGAACAATTACAACAAGAGTAAAGAACTGAAGGCGCACGTCGTTGTCAAGCTGGAATACTTCAACCCCGCCGGCAGCGTGAAAGACCGCGTGGCCCTTGCCATGATAGAAGATGCCGAAGCCAAAGGCCTGCTGAAACCGGGCGCCACCATCATAGAGCCCACCAGCGGAAATACCGGTGTGGGGCTCGCCTTCGTAGCCGCCGCCAAAGGCTACAAACTGATACTGACCATGCCCGATACCATGAGCCTGGAACGCCGCAACCTCTTGAAAGCCCTTGCCGCCGAATTGGTGCTGACGCCCGGTGCCGATGGCATGAAGGGCGCCATTGCCCGTGCCGAGGAGTTGCAGGCAGCCACTCCCGGTTCGCTGATTCTCCAACAGTTCGATAACCCCGCCAACCCTGCTGCGCACGAGCGCACCACGGGACAGGAGATATGGCGCGATACGGATGGCGAGGTCGATATCTTCGTGGCGGGCGTCGGTACGGGCGGAACGGTGAGCGGCGTAGGCGCTGCCTTGAAAGCCCATAATCCGAAGGTGAAGGTAGTAGCGGTAGAGCCGGAAGATTCCCCCGTACTCTCGGGCGGCAAGCCCGGTGCGCACAAGATACAGGGCATCGGCGCGGGCTTCGTACCGAAGAATTACAACAGTGCCGTGATAGACGAAGTGTTGCAGGTATCCAATGACGACGCCATCCGCACGGGGCGCGAACTGGCAAAGTACGAAGGATTGCTTATAGGCATTTCTTCCGGCGCCGCCGTGGCTGCCGCCACCCGCCTGGCAAGACTGCCGGAGAACGAAGGGAAAACGATTGTAGCCCTGCTGCCCGATACGGGCGAGCGCTATCTCTCGACGCTGCTCTATGCATTCGAGGAATATCCGCTATAACCGTTCTTCATAGTTGGCGAATATCCGCAGCATTAACAGTCTGCACAAGAGACATTAATGCCTGACGTATGAAACATCTATAGTTTGCCCCTGAAAGAGGGAGACTCAAGGGGGCAAACCCTATATCTTAATACCAAAAACACCCGGATGTTTTACCCTGCAACATCCGGGTGTTTTACTCTATAACATGGGGATGTTTTACCCCCAAAACATCCCCATGTTTTGGGTGCTAACTCCCTACCTTTGACGTCTTATGTCTTAATGTTTAGCTTGTTCAGTCCTAATGTTTGGCCTGTCCGGTGCTAATGTTTGATTTGTCCGGTGCTAATCTGCCATTCCTTATATGGGGAACGTTATAGTTCGCTCGGGCGTAGTCCGAAGGAGCGGCAGGTCATTTCTTCTGCCTTTACCTCCCATATCTTTACGTTGCGCAGGGCAGGTTCGGCATATCGGCACTCGTTCTCGGTGTACTGCTTCATAAGGATGTCGAGCACCCGGCGCTTCTCTTCCATCTCTTCGATGAAATGCACTGTGCCGCGGCAGACGACGCTGCGGCTCTTCATGCTGTAGCTGCACGCCACTTGTTGGTGCATATACACCAGTTCGTGCCCTTCGCAGAAGGTGATGCATACCCTGGGGTGCAGTGCCGCCCATTCCACCTTGCTGCCTTCGGGACCGGAGTGCAGGTATATCACTCCGTTCTCGTAAGCAAAGTTCATGGGGATTACATACGGATGACCTTCCGCATCGGTGATGCCGACCATACAATAAGGACATTTGCGGATAATCTCTTCTATCTGCGCAGTGTCCGTAATAGTAATTGTCTTCATAAGATACGTTTATTCTGCCAGCGTAAAGTCCAACTGCTTCTTCTCCAGATTGGCGCGTGCCACCTTGATGGTGATGGCGTCTCCCAGGCTGTAAGTGCGGTTCTTGCGGCGTCCGCGCAGGCAGTAGTTCTTTTCGTCGAACTCGTAGTAGTCATCGTCGAGGTCGCGGATAGGAATCATGCCTTCGCATTTGTTCTCGTTCAGTTCTACGTAAAGCCCCCATTCCGTTACGCCGGAGATGACGCCGTCGTAGGTCTGCCCCAGGTGCTCCATCATAAATTCCACTTGCTTGTACTTGATGGAAGCGCGTTCGGCATTGGCAGCTATCTGTTCCATAGAGCTGGAGTGCTCGCAAAGGTCCTCGTACTTCTGTTCGGATACGCTGCGGCCGCCCATGTCCAGGTATTTGGTAAGCAGGCGGTGCACCATCATGTCGGGGAAGCGGCGGATGGGCGAGGTGAAGTGGGTATAATAATCGAACGCCAATCCGTAGTGGCCGATGTTGTGCACAGAGTAGCGTGCTTTCTGCATGGCGCGGATGGAGACGGTTTCTATCAGATTCTGCTCCTTCTTGCCCTGGACGTCGTCCAGTAGGTGGTTGATGGACTTGGAAACATCCGTCTTTGTGCCGCCGGTGCGCAGTTTGTAGCCGAAGCGGGCGATGAACTGTGCCAGGTTATCCAGCTTCTCAGGGTCGGGCAGGTCGTGGATGCGGTAGGGCAGCACTTTGGCTTTCTTGCCTTTCGGCACGCGGCCTATCTTCTCGGCTACGGTGCGGTTGGCGAGCAACATGAACTCTTCCACCAGCTTGTTGGCATCCTTCGATACTTTGAAGTAGACGCTGACGGGTTTGCCCTTCTCGTCTATCTCGAACTTCACCTCGTAGCGGTCGAAGTTGATGGCGCCTGCCTTGAAGCGGTTCTCGCGGAGTATCTTGGCGAGCTTGTCCAGTTGGGTGACTTCTTCCTTGAAGTCTCCTTTGCCGGTTTCGATAATCTCCTGCGCCTCTTCGTAGGTGAAGCGGCGGTCGCTCTTGATGACGGTATGTACTACACGCGATTTCTTTACTTCTCCCTTTTCCGTGATTTCGAAGATGACGGAGTACGCCAGCTTCTCTTCGTCGGGGCGGAGAGAGCAGATGAAGTTGCAGAGCCGTTCGGGCAGCATGGGGATGGTGCGGTCTACCAGGTAGACGGAGGTAGCGCGTTTCTCGGCTTCCTTGTCGATGATTCCCCCTTCTTTGACGTAGTGGGTGACGTCGGCAATGTGCACGCCTACTTCCCACAGGCCTTCTTTCAGCTTGCGGATGGAGAGGGCGTCGTCAAAGTCTTTGGCGTCCTTGGGGTCGATGGTGAAGGTGGTGACGCCGCGGAAGTCTTCGCGCTTGGCTATCTCTTCTTCGGAGATCTCGGCAGGTATCTTGTCGGCGGCCTTCTCTACGGCAGAGGGGTAGACATAGGGCAGGCCGAATTCAGCCAGGATGGCGTGCATCTCGGTGGTGTTGTCTCCGGCGCGGCCCAGGATGTCGATGACTTGGCCGATGGGGTTCTTGGCCTTGTCGGGCCATTCCACTACCTTTACGATGGCTTTGTCGCCGGTCTTTCCGCCTTTCAGTTTCTCTTTGGGGATGAAGATGTCATTGGCAAGCGTGCGGTTCTCCGTTACGAGGAAGGCGTACGACTTGGCTACTTCGAGCGTGCCTACAAAGGTGTCGTTGGCGCGTTCCAGTATCTCGATAATCTCTCCTTCGGCTTCGCGCCCGCGGCGCTTGGCATAGAAGGCGATGCGCACTTTATCATTGTTCATGGCATGGGCGGAGTTGCGCTCGGCAACGAATATCGGGTCGCCGCCGCCTTCGGGGATGAAGGAATTCTTTCCGTTGCTCTTGCGGTGGAAAGTACCGGTCATCTGCACGCCGTGGTTATTCAGCTTGTACTTGTTTTTATCTACTTCGGTGATGTAGTCGTCCATCAAGAGCTCGGACAAGATGTCCATGCACAGCATCTTCAGTGGATGCGTGGTGAGGTGCAGTTGCTCAAAAATGTATTTCAGGGACATTACTTCGTCGGTCTTTGAATGGAAAAACTCCATGAGGGCGGCAACGAGTTCTTTCTTCTTCATGCGTTTGCCGGCTTTCTTTTCTTTGTTCTTGGCCATATCTTTTCTTTTTATCTCTACCTGCAAAGTAAACAAATAATTGTTTTCAGTAGTTCAATCTTTCCCCAAAATGTTCTTATCAGGCTGAAAATAATGCA
>JAUUPT010000091.1 GCA_030843315.1 Bacteroidaceae bacterium
CCGGGGTCATGACCCCATTCCGGCAATGTAGCGTCGGCACTACCGGTTCCGGTGCTTCCACCGCCTCCGCCGCTTCCTGCGAAGCCACATTCCACTGCAACCACCAGTACCTCTACTACCGGCGGTTCATACATTTCTCGTTTTAGATTATTCATGCTGTGAATAAGATTGTATTGCGGTCCTCCTCAGTTCCATAGAGGGCCTATTACAAACACGAAGCGCGGAACTGATCGTTTCACTTCGCTGTTCGAAGGCCCTGAGAAGCCCTAATAGCACGAAATGACACATCAGCCCCACGCTATAGCGCGGAAGCCGTCTGAATGCCATTCTTGTGCTATTGAAAATTTCTCAGGTTTTCGAACAACAAGAATGAAGCAAGACGCTTCTAATAAAGTATTAATAAATATTTTGGTAGGCACTCCTACACGCCGCCAAAGTTAAATGTTGTTTTTGAAAGAAGCAAGGAAAGTTAGAAAAATAATTATTTTCCAACTGAGGAAGATGCATTGTAATTTGCTGTTCATGGGTATCAAAATTTTCAATCCGAACTTTCGTGCCTCGCCCCGGCAAGGAAGGCTTTTTTGAAACTATTCCCCTTTCCGCATTGTTATTCTGCGTAGAGTTTTGTAACTTTGCAAGCAATAAGCCCGTAACGAAACAAGAAAGGAGAACAAGCGTATGAAATCTACCACTGAATATCTCGCCTTATTGCGGCAGTACATGCAGCAGTATGCTGACCGTTATGGCATTATCCGCCTTGGCATTTTTGGTAGCGTGGCCCGCGGTGAACAGCACGAGGGGAGCGATGTTGACATCTGTTTTGAATCCTCGTCCACGCCTACGCTTTTTACCTTAGCACGTATCAAATACGAGCTTGAATCTCTGCTTGGTTCGCCTGTTGACCTCGTTCGCCTGCGCGACCGCATGGATGAATATCTCCGACGTGACATTGAAAAGGAGGCGCTGTATGCATAAGGATGCTGACCCACGCGTGGCACATCTGTTGGAACGCATTGCTCAGTCGCTTGAAACAGTCAATGAACGTTGCAAGAACATACAAACCATCAATGACTTTCTTGATAGTCCTGGCGGTATGGTCCTTCTTGATGGTGTCTGCATGAAACTTATTGCTATTGGTGAAAGTATTAAGAATCTTGATAAATTGACCAATCGCCAGTTATTACCCTGTTATCCCGAAATACCGTGGCGTGAAATAATGGGAATGCGCGACATCATTGTACACCACTACTTTGAGGTAGATGCTGACGTCATTCTGGCCACTGTGCGTGACGGCATTCCGCCGTTGCTTGATACAATAAAGAAAATGCAAGAAATGGAATAATCTTGTAGAGAGGCCTTTCTTTCTTTCTGATGAAGTTACCCTCTCTTTGTTTTTATTAATTATTCGGGTACGACTCCTTGATGTCACTCCGCTTTTTTCGAAACGTTTTTCTTACCTTTGTCCCCGTTAATAACAAAACGATCATGGAGAAACTTCATCCCATCATGTTTGCCGGTACGGGTAGCGATGTAGGTAAGAGCATCATTGCCGCTGCCTTCTGCCGCATCTTCCGCCAGGATGGCTATCAGCCCGCTCCTTTCAAAGCGCAGAATATGGCACTCAATTCATACGCCACGCCCGAAGGGCTGGAGATAGGCCGTGCACAAGCCGTGCAAGCCGAAGCTGCCGGCGTGCCCTGCCACACGGATATGAATCCGCTACTACTGAAACCCTCTTCCGACCATACCTCTCAAGTGGTTCTTAACGGACGCCCCATTGGTAACCGCAGCGCTTATGAGTATTTTCGCCGCGAAGGCCGTGAGGAATTGCGCCGCGAAGTGTGCAACGCTTACGACCGCCTTGCCCAGCGCTACAATCCCATCGTGCTGGAAGGTGCCGGTAGTATCTCCGAGATTAACCTGCGCGACACTGACCTCGTCAATCTGCCTATGGCTATGCATGCCGGTGCCGACGTCATTCTCGTGGGAGATATAGACCGGGGTGGTGTGTTTGGCAGCGTCTACGGTTCTATTCAGTTGCTTCGTCCCGAAGAACGCGAGCGGGTGAAGGGGATTCTTATCAATAAGTTCCGTGGCGATATCCGTCTGTTCGAGTCCGGTGTGACGATGCTTGAGGAACTTTGCGGTATTCCCGTTGTGGGCGTAGTGCCTTACTATAAGGATATATATATTGAGGAGGAAGACAGTGTGGCTCTCGCTACAAAGTCTCTCCGTGCGGAGCAGGGCAAGGTAAACGTTGCCGTTATTCTGCTTCGGCATCTCAGCAACTTTACTGATTTCAACGTCTTGGAGCGCGATCCGCGTATCCATCTTTTCTATACCAACAACGTGGATGAGTTGGCGAAAGCCGACATCATCCTTCTGCCCGGCAGCAAGAGCACGATTGACGACCTCTACGAACTGCGTCGCAACGGTGTGGCGGGTGCCATAGTCCGTGCCCACCGTCAGGGTGCCACGGTGATGGGCATCTGCGGCGGCTACCAGATGATGGGGCAGGAAGTTCTCGATCCCGAACATGTGGAGGGAGAGATAGAACGCATGCCCGGCCTGGGACTGCTGCCTGTCAGTACACGTATGATGGGAGAGAAGGTGACACGGCAAATCGCTTTTCGTTTAATTGATAATGGACAATTGACAATTGATAATTCCCAGCTCATGCAGGGCTATGAGATTCACATGGGCGAGACTGTCCCCGTCGATGCTCCCGTTTCCCCCTTGAATCTGCTGGAAGATGGTCACACCGACGGTTATTTCGTGGATCATACGTGTATGGGGACATACATTCATGGTATTCTGGATAATTCGGAGTTTGTAGACTTCCTCCTTGAACCTTTTGCAGACAAACTCTCGCAGACGGCAGAGGCCTTCGACTATCACCAATTCAAAGAAGAACAATACGATAAACTGGCCGACCACGTGCGCAGTCACGTCAACCTGCCGCTTATCTACCAAATACTGACCAGCCATGATTGAAGGACACGGAGACGATTCTTATAAATATACTCGCCCGATAACGGCGAACTTCAGTTCGAATGTTTACAGCCGGGTGGATCTCTCGGATTTGAAGGCGCATCTGTGCCGGTGCATCAATGGAAACGAAGGCTCCGGTTCTCTTTCTTCTTATCCCGAGCCGGAGCCTTATACCCTCGAATCGCGTCTTGCCGCGAAGCATCGCTTGCCTGCTGATGCCGTGTGTGTGACGAACGGTGCTACCGAAGCTATCTATCTTATTGCACAAACCTTTCGCGGAACAAATACTGCTATCTTGCAGCCCACTTTCAGTGAGTATGCAGATGCTTGCCGGATGCACGCCCACCGGGTGACTTCACTTTATCTGCTGCCCGACGTGCAAGAAGGCTATCGCTTGCCCGAAGATGTGCGTATGCTCTGGATCTGCAATCCTAATAATCCTACGGGTGCGGTGGTAGATAAGGAGTATTTGGCGGAGCTTATAAAACGTAATTCGCAGGTTTGCTTTGTCATCGACCAGTCCTATGAGTACTTCACGATGTGTCCGGTTTTTACCGCTGCCGAGGCTGCCGCTTTTCCCAATGTGCTGCTGTTGCACTCCATGACGAAACGTTATGCTGTCCCCGGTCTTCGCCTGGGATACGTTACCGGTCCGTCGAACTTGTTGCACCGGTTGCGTACTAACCGCATGCCGTGGTCTGTCAACCAGCTTGCCATAGAAGCCGGATTGCATCTGTTGGCGCACGATGTTCCCAATCCATTGGATGTTGCTGCCTATTTGCGCGAGACGGCCCGTTTGCGTGCTGCCCTTGAAGCATTGGGTGGTATGGAGGTTTGGACTACCGAGACGCATTTTATGTTGGTGCGCCTTCGTGTGGGTAAGGCTTCTGCCTTAAAGGATTATCTTGCCGAAACGCATGGTATTCTTATTCGTGATGCTTCCAACTTCGATGGGCTCGATGAGCATTTCTTCCGCATTGCCACGCAGACGCGTGAGGAGAATGACCGGTTGGTAGAAGGAATTGGGAAATGGCTGGAGGAAGGATGATATGGAAGGTATATTAATCGTTTTGGGTATTGCCTTTCATCTGAATCTGCCGTTGCTGGCTGCCTGGCTGCTGGATAGCTGGCTGGGCGATCCTGCCTGGTTGCCACATCCTGTAGTGGCTTTCGGCAAGGCAATCTCTTTCTTTGAACACCGGCTGAATGGGGGCAAAGCCCGCTTTCTGAAAGGAGCCTTCACGACGCTGCTTCTTGTGACAGCTGTCTATTTACTGGTTTTTTTTATGCTGCGCTGGGTAGGAAGCTTTTCCCAAGAAGTATTCCTCGGCCTGCAAATACTCCTTATCTTTTATTGTTTGGCAGGCACCACATTGGTGCGCGAAGTCCGCATGGTCTTTGAGGCTGTGGACCGTTCATTAGAAGCGGGACGGACACAGGTGGCGCGTATTGTAGGGCGTGATACTTCCGAACTGTCTGCACAGGAAGTTCGCATCGCCGCCCTCGAAACCCTTGCCGAAAACCTGAGCGACGGGGTGATTGCTCCTCTTTTCTGGTTTCTGCTTCTGGGCGTGCCCGGTATGCTTGCCTATAAGATGGTGAATACCCTCGACTCCATGATAGGCTATCGCAACGAACGTTATCGCCAATTCGGTTGTTTCGCCGCCCGTCTGGACGACGTAGCCAATTATATTCCCGCCCGTCTCACTGCTTTCCTTATGGTGCTGGCTTCCGGACGGCTTTCTTTGCTTGCCTTTGTCGGCAAATATGGCAATCAGCACGCCAGTCCCAATTCCGGTTATCCCGAAGCTGCCCTTGCCGGTATCTTGAACTGCCGCTTCGGCGGACCTCATAATTATTTCGGCGAGGAAGTTTGGAAACCTTACATCGGACATCACGATCGACTTTTATCTACGGACGATATGTGTGTGGCTGTCCGCATCAATCGCCGCGCCGAAGCTTTGATGGTGGTAGCGGTCATGCTGACTGCCACATTCGTTTCTTTTTACTTTTAATGCGTCGTTATTTTAACAGATGCTTTGCTCTTTGAAAACTTTGTGATATATTTGCACATGCTGTTGCACTTCCAGGGGTAACTCCGAAACACAAAATGAAACAACATTCATGGGCAATATACTAAAATACAGACTTTTGCTTCTCTTTTGTATCGGCAGTACATTACTTGCCTCAGCAGCTGACATTGCAAACTCTATGGAGGAGAATGGAGATGATGCAGTGCACGAAGTTATTTCTACTTTCCACAATAGCCTGGGATTTGATTATCTGACAAAAGAAGAATGTGACTCACTGAATGCCGACAGTCTGTTTACTGAATTGGATGAATCCAAACATTATTATTCCTATTTCGACTTTGGCAGGATACTAACTAAATCATATCTTTTTCGCGGGGAAGTGCGCTTGGCTATTGCCCTGAGTGACCAGATGTATTCCAAAGCCCGTGCCCTTTCTTATCCTATGGGAAATGCTCTTGCCCTGAATGCTATGGGAGAGGTTTATACCTATACCGACAGGTTGCAGGAGGCGGGCATCGCCTACGAAAAAGCGCTGGAGTTGCTGGATGAGATGAAGAAAGAAGATGTGCACATCAGACTATTATTGACTGAGTTGATAGATTATAACCTGCGCATCCAGAATTCGAATGCTGCTTCACATTATCTTTCTCGCCTGAACAGTTATCCTGAAGAACAACTGTCGGTGCAGGAACTGGCTATACGCCATATAACCAACGCCTCTTGTCTGTTATTTAAGAAGGATGTGAAATCTGCCCGTGAACACTTGGACGAGGTGGAACAGCTCCGGACGAAATTGATACCGGGCATACGGGAGTATTTGTTGATTGTGAATGCCAGGTATCTGGTAGCTACCGGTGATTATGAGATAGCGTTGGCCACGTACAACGAGTTCTTGCAGACCGAATGTGCCCGCATAAACCATGCTTTATATAAAGAGACACTACAGGAGAAAGCAGATCTGCTGCTGACGATGGGGCGGAAAGAAGAGGCATACAGCCAGCTTCAAAAGCTGTTCTCGTACATCAAGTCTTCGTTCGAAAATAACTATCCGAAAGAAATAGACCAACTCTGCACCCGTTTCCAAGCCGACCAGCTGGCATATCAGAATGAATATGACCGCATCATTTCCATGCGTTTTTACCTGGTGGGTATTTTTGTATTCGTGTTGCTTCTTATGGTTCTCCTTATTCTCGGTTGGAAGAAGATTTTCCGTCTGAGACGTTCCCAGCAGTGCCAGGAGGCTATGAAAGAAAAGGCAGAACTGGCTATACAGCGGAAGAATCTTTTTCTATCGAACATGAGCCACGAGGTGCGCACTCCATTGAATGCCATCGTCGGTTTCTCTGCTGTGCTGACTGATGATGACGAATCCTTTGATGATGAATCGCGCAAAGAGTTTTCAGAGATTATCAAGGTAAATTCTTTCCAACTGCTGAAACTGATTAACGATATTCTGGATTTCTCGGACTTTGAGAATGATAATATCACATTCAACATACAGAAGCATGATGCTGTGAAATTGTGCCATGAGGTAGTGGAAACTGTAGTTGCCTCCCGCAAGATGCAAGTGGAGATGCGCTTTGATACAGAACTGCCTGTATTGATGTTGGATGCAGATGATGCCCGTCTTCGCCAGGTGCTGATAAATCTGTTGGTCAACGCTACCAAGTTTACAGAAAAGGGCTCCATTGTATTGGAACTGAAGATGACCGATGACGGTATGGCACTCTTCTCTGTGACTGATACCGGGTGTGGTGTTCCGTTGGAAAAGCAGCAATTGATTTTCGAGCGGTTCGAGAAGTTGAACGATTATGTACAAGGAAGCGGACTGGGGCTTTCCATCTGCCAGTTGATACTGAAATATATGAATGGCAGGTTGTGGATAGACAGTGAGTACACGCATGGTGCGCGTTTCTGTTTTACGCATCCTTTGAAGTATAACCCTGCATCACACGAAGAAACAACGGTATGAAACGAACTCTACTCATCATATACAGCATACTTTGCGGATGGTTTTGCCCGTTGATGGCGGACGATGCCGATGCTCTCCGGTATCAGGACAGTATCTTGCGGGTGGCCGATGCCCTGCCTGCCACGTTGGTGCGGTTGACGTATCTTCGTGATATGGCTTATAAGCATCAGTATGCACCTTATAATATGACTTTCTCCGCCCGTTTGTACGAAGAGGCGAAGCAACAGAAGAATGTGCTTTATGAAAACCTGGGGGCTTACTACCTGGCATCATGTTATGACAAGAAGCACGATGCGGACAGCCTGACGTATTGGGTCGATATACTGAAAGAGTTTGTTCCCCAAGTAGGCACGTATGATTATTATCTGGAACAAAAGGCGGCTGTCAGCCGTGCTTTAGCTTCTAAAAGACAGATAGAAAAAGCCGTGTATGTGGCTAAAGAAACATTGGAAGAGGCAGTGCGCCATCACAGTAATAACGGAAAGATAGCTGCGTGTAATAGTCTGGGATGTGCCTATGGCGTGTCCAGCCGTCCCAAAGAGGCACTGGATACTTTCCTGGAAGCCTATAAGAGTTTTTCGCCTCAAACCAAGGCGAGTTTGAAGATTGATATTCTATCGCGTATTGCCCAGGTGTACGGTAATTCCGGGCGCGATAGTTTGAGGCTTCCTTATCTGCTGGAAATGGACAGCACTTTGCAGGAAGTTATCTCTAAAGAACCGGAAACCCGGAAGAACTGGGCTAATTTTGAGATAGACTGTCAGATAAAGTATATACTGCATTACTTTAGTGTGGATCTTGACAAAGCGCACGAACATATCGAGAAGGTGAAGCTGTTGCTTGGTGCGCATGTAGACCCGGTATTCTGGTTGAATGTACAACTGATACAACTTCAATACTATAACAGGACTAATGAACCTGACAAGAGCATTGCCCTGATAGACGAGGTTACTTCTACAGTGCTGAACAACTATGTATCTACCTTTGCCACACTGATAACCTACAAGGCTGACATACAGTATGGGCAAGGAGATATCGACGGTGCTATCGAAAGTCTCCGTTACCTGATACAGACGCAGGATTCGCTGAATAATGCTTTCTCTGCCAGTCAGTTGAAGCAGGTTAAAGAAATATACCACATCGATGAGTTATTATTGGAGAGGCAGAAGATTCAGGATACTAATTATCACAGGGGAGTTCTGTTCCTGGCGATTATTCTGTTGTTGGCACTGCTTTTCTATCTCTATACGCATTATCTTTCCAGAAAGATTTCGGTTGTGGAGAAACATACTGCTGAGGCTGCCCTGCAGGCGGAGACGGATAATATTGCCAAAGACCGCCTGAAGTCGGAAATCAGCCACGATATACGTACTCCGCTGAATGTGGTGGTGGGCTTTGCCGAATTGCTGACCGGAACGGAAGACTTGGACAAAGACACTAAGAAAGAATACGGGCAAATCATTCAGGCTAATGCAGAAAGCCTGCTGAGTTATGTCAACAGCATTCTGGAACTGTCCCGGTTGGAATCCGGCAAGACTAAGTATGAGCAAGAAGTGTGTGATGTATTGCATTTATGCCATAAGGCGATGCGGATCATCAATGAGCAGGAAAACCCATCTGTATCTGTTACTTTGCAAACTGATATAGACAGGCAAGAGATACGGATTGATAAAAGATGGTTTGAGACTTTGCTTACCGGTATGTTGATGCCCTTAGAGAATGATACGGAACATTACCGGGCCGTTATCCGCATTAAACGGGATAAGGCCAAGTCTGTTCTCTGTTTCGATGTGATTAATGCTCCGTTTGCAAAGGTTCATTTTGAGAATAAGACGAGTTTGATTCGTCATGAAATCAATGCACATTTCATCCACTACTTCGGCGGCATATACAAAGTGCAAGCCGAGGCGGAAGAAGGACCTACCATTTCGTTTACTATCCCTTATTGAGATTGATGCGTACAATGCCTCCGTAAGGGGGCAATGCACCGAAGGCCTCTTCCCATTGCAGAGTGCCGGCATAGATTTGTGCGCAAATCAATACGCCACCGTGGGCAAAAATAGCTACCCGGTCATAAGGCTTCTCCTTCAATTCATCCAGGAATTGGCTGACACGCTGGTATAGCATGGTGAAGGACTCTCCGCCGGTGGCAGCTACATTCAGGTAATCGTTGTACCACTCTTGCAGGCGGGGGTCATCGTTGTTGTCGAAAGGTTTCATCTCCCAGTCACCGAAGTTAATTTCCATAATCCGTTTGTCACGTTCGGCATCTGGATAGCCACAGTAGGTGGCAAGACGTACACAGCGGGTGAGGGGGCTGGTGTAAATGTGATTGAAAGGGAGATATACTTTCAGGTTCTCTGCTGTGACAGCGGCTTCTTCTTCGAAGGTTGGTTTTAAAGGAACATCCGTTTGCCCGTAACATACTCCGGGAGGGACATCTACTGAGGTGTGGCGAATAAGGGTTACTTCCATGTTATGATAGTATTAATGAAAATATAAAGGAATGGTTGCATATTGGGTCATAAAGTCTATGCCATAAGTAGCATAGACATAGATTAGGATAAGGCTTCCGATGTAGAAAGACAGTTCGCAGAGCAGGAAAATGGCTCCGCAGCAGTCACCGGTATAGCCTTGCAAGCGTCGTTTCATGAGCCGGCACAAAAGGATAAAAGCAAGCACCGGAAATAGGAGGGCAGGCCACATCTTCAGGGGGAGGAACAACACAAAGGGTAATACTCCGAAAATGATGGCAACCAGCAGTTCGCCCTTGCTCATCCGATTATATACCACTTTGGCCTTGCTGTCTTCTTCTTTTCGGGCATAGGGCAGGCAGTTGACAATCTGTGATGCACAGAACTTAGACCAGCAGTCTCCACTAAAAACGAGGATGCAAAGGAAATTCAAAGGTACATTGCGGAGTTGCAGCAACAAGAGGAAATAGAATATCAGCCCGATGACTCCATAGCTTCCGATATGGGAATCTTTCATGATGGCAAGAGTTCGTTCTTTGGTAGTTCCTCCGCCAAAGCCGTCAAGAAAATCAGCCAATCCGTCTTCGTGCAGGCATCCGGTGATGAGCAGCCGCACGATGATGGCGATGATCCACGCAAGCGATACGGGCAATATCTGCCCCGTCAGCCACAGAACACCTGCCATGATGCCTCCCGTCAGCCAGCCCACCAGTGACCAGTAGGGTACTACGTGCTTGAATGCTTCTGCGGGCACCTCTCTGATTTTCCAGAAGGGGAGTCGAGTGAGGAATATAAATGCTGCCAATATATTGTTCATAGTATGCTGTTTTAAACTCTGTGAGACTCTGTGTCCTCTGTGGTGAAACTAAAAGTATTTAGTAATGGAAGCATGCGCAAAGTTATCCATTTCGTTTATCATCCGCACGGCGGAATCCACAATAGGATAAGCACAGATAGCTCCCGTTCCCTCGCCCAGCCGTAAACCTAAGTTCAGTAACGGTTTGGCGTGCAGAGCGTTGAGTACCGACTTATGACCGGCTTCGTCGCCACAGTGCCCGAAGATGGCATAATCCAATACTTCGGGATACAGCTTGCTGGCAGCAAGAATACAGTTGGTCATGATGAACCCGTCTACCAGGATAATCATTTTCAGTTCGGCTGCTTGTAGCATAGCACCTACTGCCATCACCATTTCCAGTCCGCCAAAGTAACGGATAATATCGCGGGCAGAGCCGTCACCTTTGTAATTCTCCAGTGACTGTTTTAGTACTTCGTACTTATGGCGGATACCTGCATTATCCAGTCCGCTCCCTGCGCCTACACATTGTTCCAGGGAGATACCGGTGAAGCAAGTCATCCAGATGGACGAAGAAGAAGTGTTTCCGATACCCATCTCGCCGAAGCTCAGCACATTGCTTCCTTCTTCGTGGCAACGGCGTACTACTTCGGCACCCCGTTCCAGACAAAGATTCATCTCTTCTTCCGTCATGGCAGCTTCGTGCAGATAGTTGCGGGTGCTCTTACGCACTTTCATATTGATGATGCCACTCTCGTATGGCAGGTCATAATCTACGCCTGCATCTACAATCTTCAGTGTAAATCCATGCTGGCGGCAGAGGAAGTTGACGCCTGCGCCTCCATGAAGGAAGTTGCTGATTTGTTGCCAGGTAATCTCTTTGGGTGAGAGGCTGACCCCTTCGTCTACAATGCCATGATCGGCGGCAAAGATAATATTTTGCGGATGGTGCAGGGTGGGGGTAAGTGTCTGCTGGATAAGTCCGATTTGGAGTGCAAGTTCTTCCAATGTGCCCAGTGAGCCTTTGGGTTTGGTCAGATTGTTTATCTTATCAATCAGAGCCGGACGTATGGCTTCATCCGGACGGGTAATATGAAATGTTTTCATCAGTTTTATAGCTTTATTCTTAATATTCGGTTTTTATCTTCACAGGGATGCCGGACACCATCAATATCACTTCGTCTGCGCGGGCGGCAATGTATTGGTTCATCCAGCCTTGCATATCCGTAAACTTTCGCTGTAATTCATTGTCGGAAGTTGCACCCATGCCTATCTCGTTGGTCACGAAGATAAAGGTGGCATCTTGTGTGGTAAAGCGGTCGAACTCTTCTTGGGCGGCAGTAAGTGCACTGTCTATGTTGGATTTCAGGTCAAAGAAGAAGTTGGTGCACCATAAGGTTACGCAGTCTATCAATACAATCCGCCCCTCCAGGTGATGCCGGCTGAGAGCCTTTTCTTCTTCGATATTAGTCCATTCCGGTCCTCGCCGTTCCTGGTGCCGGCTGACCCGTTGGCGGAATTCTTCGTCCCAGATGCGTGCAGTGGCAAGATAGACGGGATTGGGAGAGAGGCTGAGGGCTAACTTTTCAGCATACGTGCTCTTGCCCGAACGGGCTCCTCCGGTAATTAGTATGATTCGCTTCATGATACCTTGATTTTACGGGAAGCAAATGTACATGATTTCTGTGGCAGTGGCAAGGAATATGTGTTGGAATATACACATGAATAGGAAATAATTAGAGATTCTCTTGCTCCTTTTTGAAAGAAATTATTAACTTTGCCGCCGATTTCATAGCAAAAGAAATGAGATTATTTGCGGCAGTAGCTCAGTTGGTAGAGCATCAGCTTCCCAAGCTGAGGGTCACGAGTTCGAACCTCGCTTGCCGCTCTTTTGAAAAAAGGCAGTTACGATTAAAGTAACTGCCTTACTTTTATCACACCAAAACATATATATAATGAAACATCTTAAATCCCCTAAAAGTGAGGCTATTCTAAATACCCTGTCCCCCTTAGAACCAAAAGTACAGCGATACATTGCTCTTTTAACGAAGATTGAGAGCTTGATGAGCGCTGCCGAAGATGAAAATGATGCGTGTGTACCGATAGAGCTTGTTGCCGAGCTTTTTGTGCTTCAAGATGAACTCTATAAGGAAGCCACAGAGAAACATAAAGAAGCAAATTGATATAAATTTATTCTTCTTCTATAAAAACATATGTAGTCACCGAAGCTGAAATGAATTCTCCAGCTTCGCTTTGCAGTATAACGCTATTGGTTTCTCTTATTGAATACCCGTCTTTGTCCTTTGATATCCGCGTATAACCTTTGCCTCGGACATTCTCCATACGTGTACGGCTGGTTGTATAGCCGTCCTGACTGTCGAAGAATGCAATGACTTCATCATAGAATTCTTTGGCAGAAGAACAAATCTAGCGAGGATTGGGAGAGAGCTCTTGTAAATATTCATATCAATAGAAGTTTAGATTCATTTTCTTCTGGCTGCTGGCTATATCGGTAGAAAGAGAGTAAGGGCCGGCGGCATCAAACAAATCTATCTATCAGTTTGTCTACCACCTCTTGAGCCTTGACGGTGGATACTGCAGAAAACATTACGATACAGATAGCAAACAAGTGCAAAGTAGGGATACGATTATTACACAACCGTTACGATGAAATTATTCTTTTGATACGGCTTATGTACCCTGCCTTTCAATAATTAATTCATCGAATCTTCATATCTCTGTTATCTTCCGCAGCTTAATTTGTGCGCACATAAAAGCAGGTTGTACCCATAATACTTAATAAGCCATGTTGGAACTAAAAATGGTAAGATTCAGCTATCTGTGGACGGAGCAAGACAGCACTCTGGATAAAAGAATAGCAGAGAAATATAAAGATGATATAAAGAAAGCCAAGAGCAGAAGATTCAAGAACAAGAAGTCCTGCTGGCTTATTGTAATGGTCATCGTTGCTGTGGCGCTGATAATATGTCCTATTACGACCGACTTCTCTACCGTTATCGGGCGCCTGCTATTTATGTTACTTCTTCCTACAAGTATCCTGTTCTCTATAGCTTGTATCTTT
>JAUUPT010000092.1 GCA_030843315.1 Bacteroidaceae bacterium
TGCTAAGCTAAGTAGTGAAAGATTAACCATTGCTTTGATTGCCGGCGGAATATTTTTGCTACTTTTGTTACTCATTACTTATCTGTATATTCGTACTCTTTCCATGAATCGCAAATTAGAAGAGGCGCATGAAGCAGTGCGAAAGATAAGTCAGGTAAAAGGCTCTTTTATCCAGCATATTACGCATGAAATTCGTACACCGTTGAATTCTATTGTCGGTTTTTCTACCTTGTTGGCAATGGAAAATTTGGAGGAGTCGGAGAAGAATGAATATGTTGCTCAGGTAGAGAGTAACAATGCATATTTGCTGGGATTGATGGAGAATATCCTTAATATTGCAGATATGGATTCGCAGGTATCGGATATGCCGCGTGAAGAAGTGGAAGTGGATGCCTGCTGCGATGAATGTATCGAAGCTCTTCGCTCTGAGTTGAGGCCGGGAGTCGAATTGAAATGTCTGCCTTCTTCGGGAATATCTACTTTCTATGCCGTTCGCTCGTGGCTGAATATTGTATTGACGGCTTTGCTGAATAATGCAGTGAAGTTTACTGAGAAAGGGCATATCCATATCTCTTATGCTGAAGATAGATCCCGCCACGTATTACGTTTCATGGTAGAAGATACCGGTATCGGTATAAAACCGGATGAGGCGGAGCGCATCTTTGAGCGTTTTTATAAAGTGGACACGTTTACCAAGGGTACCGGATTGGGACTTGCTGTTGCCCGCGAAATAATGGAAATGGTAGGCGGCCGGATTTATTTGGATGATACCTTTCAGGAGGGTTGTCGCTTTGTTGTGGAGTGGCCGATGAGAGATAAACCTTGATTATATATAACTTAGAATAAAAGCTATAACTAGAAAATGAGAGTAAAATCCCTTTTATGTGCATTCTTCTTGCTATTGTTGGCGGGAGGAATGTTTGCGCAGATGCAGACAGGGTCTGCACATCCCAAACGTGAATTTCGTGCAGCGTGGATACAGTCGGTAAACGGACAATTCCGTGGAGTTCCGACGGAGAAGTTGAAACAAAATCTGATAAGCCAGTTGAATTCTTTGCAAGAAGCGGGAATCAATGCCATTATCTTCCAAGTACGTCCCGAAGCCGATGCATTGTATGCTTCCCAACTGGAGCCGTGGAGCCGTTTTCTTACCGGAGTACAGGGCAAGGCGCCGGAACCGTATTGGGATCCGATGCAGTTTATGATTGAAGAGTGCCACAAGCGGGGGATGGAGTTTCACGCGTGGATTAACCCGTATCGTGTAAAGACTACCCTGAAGAGCGAATTGGCTCCCAATCATGTGTATAATATCCATCCGGAATGGTTCGTTACTTATGGTGACCAGTTGTTTTTTGATCCGGCATTGCCCGAAAGCCGCCGGCACATCTGCATGGTGATAAGCGATATTGTTGCCAACTATGATGTAGATGCCATCCATATGGACGATTATTTCTATCCTTATCCTATTAAGGGAAAAGATTTCCCCGATGATGCCAGCTTTGCCCGTTATGGCGGAGGTTTCAGCAATAAGGCGGATTGGCGTCGGAGCAATGTCAATGTCTTAATCAAGAAGATACACGAGACGGTGCGTGAGATAAAGCCCTGGGTGAAGTTCGGTGTTTCTCCGTTCGGCATTTACCGTAACGAAAGCAGCGACCCGCTTGGCAGTAAGACCAAAGGTTTGCAGAATTATGACGACCTCTATGCAGATGTCCTGCTGTGGGCGCGCGAAGGCTGGATTGACTATAACATTCCTCAAATTTATTGGCAGATAGGGCATCCGGTGGCCGACTATGAAACATTGGTACGGTGGTGGGCAAAGAACACAGGAAACCGTCCTTTGTTTATCGGTCAGTCTGTGATGAATACGGTGCAGAATGCCGATCCGAAGAATCCGTCAATGAACCAGCTTCCCCGCAAGATGGCTTTGCAGCGGGCTTACCAGACTATTGGAGGTAGCTGCCAGTGGCCGGCAAGTGCCGTAGTAGAGAATGCAGGCAACTATCGGGATGCCTTGATTGCCGAATATCATAAATACCCTGCGTTACCTCCTGTTTTCGACTTTATGGACAACGAAGCACCGGACAAGGTGCGCAAGGTAAAACCGGTGTGGACAGCCGACGGATATATCCTCTTTTGGACTGCCCCGAAGTATAAGGAGGAGATGAATCGTGCCGTGCAATATGTGGTCTATCGCTTTGGTGCGAATGAAAAGGTGAACATAGATGATCCTTCGCATATTGTAGCCATCACGCGTGATAACTTCTATAAACTGCCTTATGAGAATGGAAAAAAGAAGTACCGCTATGTAGTGACGGCGCTCGACCGGCTGCATAACGAGTCCAGGTCGGTGGAAAAGAAAGTCAAATTATAGCAAAACACTTGCTTTAATATAAAATATCCCCGGAAGATAATTTACTCCGGGGATATTCTTTAATATAGTATCAGCCCTGCAATACCGCAAGCTATAATCATTAATATCGGATTAGCCTTATACTTTTTAGTTCCGACAAAGGCAACTAAAAAGATAATGCAACTGATGACGAAAGAATACATATCTTCTTTGGGAGAACTGAAGTTCTCTGAGTTCATCAGTACCAATGCTGCGGAAGCCAGTAAGCCCACTACTGCCGGGCGGAGTCCGCTGAATACGGCTTCTACGGAAGGATGTTTCTGATACTTTAGAAAGAATTTACTGATGGTCAGCATCAGGATGAAAGAGGGAAGTACTACGGCAAAGGTAGCGACGACAGATCCCCAAACACTGCCCGTAGCCGTAAACCCTACATAAGTTGCCGAGTTGATACCGATAGGTCCGGGCGTCATTTGACTGACAGCAACAATATCGGTAAATTCTTGTGGACTGAGCCAGCCATAGCGGGTGACTACTTCGCCTTGTATCATGGACAGCATGGCATATCCGCCGCCAAAACCGAAAAGGCCGATTTTAAAGAATGTATAGAATAACTGTAAATAAAGCATGATTAGTTATTAGTGATTAGTTATTGGTTGCTTTGGTCCTCTTAATTCTGCCGTATACATAGCCTCCTACGCCTGCTGCGATGATAATCCATATAGGGGAGAAGCCCAGTAGCCAGATGAGTAAGGCTGAAACAACCGGTATCCATATATTATACAGGTTTACTTTGGCCGATTTTGCCATACTGAATGTGGGAGCTGCAATCAAGGCAACTACCGCCGGACGGATGCCTTTGAATATCCGTTCTACGATTGTATTGTCTTTGAAATTGTGAAAGAACAGCGCGATGGCAAGGATAATAATGAATGAAGGCAGTATGGTGCCTAAAGCAGTGGTAATGCTTCCGCGTATTCCCCGCAATCTGTATCCTATAAAGATGGCTATATTGACGGCAAGGATGCCCGGGGCCGATTGCGATATGGCCAGCAAGTCGATGAAATCCTCTTTGGCTATCCATTTACGTTTGGTGACAATCTCGTTTTCTATCAGCGGCACCATGGCATAACCGCCGCCGATGGTGAAAGCCCCGATCTTAAAAAAGATGGAGAATGCTTCGAAATATATGTTCATTGTTTAATATGTTATAACTCTATCACTCTATCGCCTTATCACTTTTCTCCTCTCCCTTCTTGGCATACTGGCTGGGGCTCATATTGAAATGTTTCTTGAATACCTCGCGGAAGTATTTGGCATCACTAAAACCGGTCATTTCCGATATCTCGGTGACGGTAAACTTCTGCTCTTTCAACAACTGGGCGGCATGCTTCAGGCGGATCAACCGGATATAATCTGCCGGAGCCTGGTCGGTCAAAGCCTTTATCTTATTATAGAAACTCGTCCGGCTCATGTTCAGCAGGTTGCAAAGCATATCTACGTTGAAGTTCGGATTATCCATATTATCCTCCACGTTCTTCTTCACGGTAGCAATGAACTTCCAGTCTAAGTCGGTAGAGCAGTTGATGCAATCTGTTTTCTCGGTATCGTCACTCAAATCCAGATTGGCATATTTGTGGCGGAGCAATGCACGGTTGGTCAGAAAATTGGCTATGGTTGCCCGCAAGATGCCGATATTGAATGGTTTCACTACATATTCATCCGCTCCGCTCTGCAAGCCTTCAATGATGTTCTTGTCTGTATTCAGGGCTGTGAGCAGGATGATGGGAATATGGGATGTCTCGATGTCGTTCTTCAGAATGTGGCATAGCTCGTCACCTCTCATCTCGGGCATCATAATGTCTGAAATGATAAGGTTGGGCAGATATTCCTTCACTATGTCGAGCGCTTCTTTTCCGTTGGAGCATACTTGTACATTATAATCTTCCAATAGCGTTCCGCGCAGATATTCTCTCAACTCGTCATTATCTTCTACAATTAGAATCTTCTGATGCTTGTCATCATCTTGGGACTGTCGCTGAGTTTTTGCATACGCATTGTTAAAGGTGGTAGGAATTACCTTAACAGGTACCCCGGAATTTGAATAAACAACTCTTTCGCTACTGGGCTTGGGACGCTGAATCGCTTTACGGTAATGCTTACTGCCTTTAGGGAAAGTGATTTTAATAGAAGATCCTTTTCCTTCCGTACTGCTGAAATTCAGTTTCCCTTTATGCAGATGGACGAGTTTCCATACTAACAACAGTCCGATTCCGCTGCCCGTAACCTTGGAATTGATAGCATTACTACCACGGAAGTGCATCTTGAACAGCTTCTTTTGTTCGGATGCAGGAATTCCGATGTCGGTGTCTTTCACCTCTATGCTCCAGTTATCATTGGTTTCGGATGCGAAGATGTGTACACTTCCGTTTTCGGGAGTATATTTCAATGCATTGGATATAATGTTTTTCAGGATAGAATCCATCTTATCCTTATCCAGCCATATGTTCAGATAGCGGAAGTTACTTTCGTACATCAGGTTTATGTGCTTGATATCTGCGTATGAGCGGAATGCTTCAATGATTTCTTCCAGATAGGTATTGAGCTCATATTCGGATACATATAAAGTACCGGAATAAGTATCAGCACGCTCAAAGTTGATAAGGTTCGTAGTCAGGCGCAACAATGCATTTACGTTTCTCAATGCTGTATTGATATTGTCGTGCCCGTTTTCACTTAACTTTTCACGGTCGATAAGTTCTTCCAGCGGTGCCTTGATAAGTGTTAGCGGTGTACGTATATCATGGGCTGTATTGACGAAGAAACGGATTTTCTCATTCGATTCTTTTCGCTGTTTCCTCATTACTATGATGCGCATGGCAATGCTTACAATGGATATGAAGAGGATGGCATAGAGTATTAACGCCCAGAAACTGAGCCAGAAAGGCTGTTCTATGATAATTTTCATGCTACGCTCCTCCAGAATGACACGGCGGTCTTCATTGGAGATGGCACGTACACGTAGCGTGTACTCGCCCGGACTCAGATTGGTGAAGCGGATGATATTTTCTGCTCCTGCACGACTCCATCCGTCGTAGAAGCCTTCCAGTTTCCAGGAATATAGCATCAGCGACGGATAATCGTAATTGATGGAAGACACTTGCATCGAAAATATATTTTGGTTGTACTTCAACCGTAAGGTTTTGGTGTCATCAATTTCCATAATCAGAGGAGAACCTTCGTCTTTCGGATATACTGTCTGATAGAATACCCGCAAATCGCTGAATATCATTTTGAACTTATAATTGCGGGGCAACTTCATGTTCTTGTCAAACTCTACGGCACCGTCTGTGCTACCGAAAACGAGGTTGCCGTTCTTTCTCAGTGTGCCTGAAGTCGCATTGAAGTGGTCTGTTTGCAGTCCTTGCTCTTTGGTCCAGTTATGGAAAGTTTCTTCGACGGGGTTGAAAGAGGATAAGCCATATTCTGTGCTCAAGAAAATCTCTTGCTGCCCGTCACTCAAAATCGTATAGATGTTATTGGATATCAGAGCGCAGTTGTCCTTATGATAGTGTTTGAATGTATTCTTCGCAGCATCATATATCAATAAGCCGGCATTGTTGGTGCCGATATACAGCAATCCATCAGGAGTTTGATGTAAGGAGTAGATGTAGTAGGATTCAACCGGCATTTGGATGTATTTATACTTCCCGGTTTCTTTTTCCAATAAATACAGTCCCGTGGCAGTACCTATCCACATATGCTTGGCATCCTTCTCTATGATAACGGTGATGCCGCTTAAACCGGGAATATGCCGTATGTTTTCCTTTGAATAATCTATCTCTTTCAGGTTATAATATCCTCCCGACCAGATGTTTCCGGCAGAGTCTTTTACGATGGAACGGATGTATTTGTCCGGACGAATATTTAGGTCATTGAATAAGGAAGGAGTGAAAAACTCAACGGATAATTGCTTCTTGTTAATCTGAAAAATACCGGAACTGTAGCCTCCCGCCCAGATAATACCGGGAACTACTTCGCACAATGACATGAAAATATGGTTCTTGTTGTGGTGCTCAGGATTGAATACGCTGAGGAAAGAATGCCATTGTTTTGTTTTGCTGTTATACAAGCTGATACCGTTGTTGGTGGCATACCATAAGTCCCCCTCCGTATCTTCGATGATGGCATTTACTTGGTCGTTGATAAGGGATTGTTTGTTGCCGATGGAATGTTTTATCCATTGGTAGTCAGTGTAAAGGTTATTGCGTATGGTCACACCGATAGGATAGTTTGCCATCCAGATACGGTCTTCATCATCGATGTAGATGTCATTTATGGTATTGCCGTTCATGGCGTTATACCGGTTATAGTCGGCAGTGATGTAGGGAACAGATTCGTAGGTATCCGTATTTATTTTATAGACTCCGGCACCGTCGGTGGCTATAAGTATCTCGTTGTCATTGAAGGCGCGGATACGGTTGATGCTGATATCAAACAAGCCGGATTGCAATGGTTTAATTTTATGCGTATTCAGGTCGTAAACAAACACTCCACGTTGAAAAGTACCGATAAAGACTTTGTTGGAAGGCTTATGGTAGAATAATACGTTGATTTGTATTCTCAGCGTATCCAGTTGGGCACAAGGGCTGAGAGTCAGTACTTTGTTTTCCAGTTCGGCATAGTGTATGCCAACATCTGTTCCGATAAAATAGTGGGTGGAATCTATCTGTTGAATATCTGTAATCCTTTCTCCAATCTTGTTTTCAATAAGTGTAACTTGCTCGGTATTGCTGTCGTATAGATATAAGGCATCCTCATTGCAAAGCCAAATCACACTGTTGTCATCAACAAAACCATAACTGATGGGAGTGGCGCGATCTTTTATTTCGCTTTCGGGCAGTTTGTATGCCAACTGAAAACAATCGTGCTTGGTGTCATAACGGAATACGCGCCCTTTTTTGCCGATTTCCCATAATGTGCCTTTAGAATCTACGTAGAGCCAGTTCAGATTCATCATGGAGTTTATTTCTTCGTCTCCATCTATCAATTTGTATTGTTTGAAGTCCTTTCCGTTGTACCGGTCAATGCCGTCGTGGGTAAGGAACCACATATAGCCTTTCGGATCTTTTTGAATAGCATATACCCGCCTATTGCTCAATCCATCTTCAACACCGATATATTTGTACGTTTGTGCAATACATATAATGGGCAATATCAGCAAGGATATGAAAAACAAGAAACTTTTTTTCATAACGGTCGTACAGGTTTTGAATGTTGTTACCAAAAATGAGGGGAAGTGGTAAAATAAATACAAAAGTAATGCTTTTGTTTGAGAAAAGCAAAAAAGAATCCGAAGAATGGAAAACAAACAAGCGCCGGTTTATAGATAAACCAGCGCTTGTTGCATTCCTGTTAAGGAGAAAAATGCTTATTTTTTCTTTGCTTCCACCCACTTGCGTGCATTGACAAATGCTTCCATCCAGGGAGTCACCTGGTCGCTACCGATACGGTCTGCCGGGTAGCAGCCGTTTTGCCAGGGGAAGATGGAACGTTCCAAGTGAGGCATGATAGCCAGATGACGCCCGTCGGCACTTGCTAACGCAGCAACCGAGTAATCCGAACCGTTCGGATTGCCGGGGTATTCGTCATAGGTAAATTTAGCCACTACATTGTACTTGTCTTCGTCATATGGTAATGAGAACTTGCCCTCTCCGTGGGCAACCCAAATACCAAGCTTGCTTCCGCTCAAAGAACTGAACATTACACTACGGTTGGTAGGAATGGTAAGTCCGATAAAAGTAGATTCAAATTTATGAGAGTCGTTATGCAGCATCTTTCCTTGTTTCTTGTGCTCCGGGTTGATGAGGTTCAATTCCATCATCAACTGGCAACCGTTGCAGACACCGAGTGAAAGGGTATCTTCGCGGGCGTAGAACTTATCAAGAGCTTCTTTGGCTTTCGGGTTGAAGAGGAAAGCGCCTGCCCATCCCTTAGCAGAGCCAAGTACGTCGGAATTGGAGAATCCTCCGCAATATACGATCATATTCACATCTTCCAGTGTCTCGCGTCCACTGATAAGGTCGGTCATGGTTACGTCTTTTACGTCGAAACCTGCCAGGTAGAGTGAATAAGCCATTTCACGCTCTCCATTCGTTCCCTTCTCACGGATAATGGCGGCACGGATGCCGGTTGGCGTGCGACGGTCCGAATCAATGCCGTATTGTGAGAACTTGCCTTTGAAGTCCGGCATATATACAAATTCCAGCGGCTGCATCTTGTAGTTTTCGAAACGCTTCTTGGCGCAGCCGTTCATGGATTGTTTGCGGTCGAGTAGATAAGAAGTGGAGTACCATACGTCGCGCATGTAGTCGATGCCGAACTGATAAGTGGCGTCGCCTTTTGATACGAGGATATGGCGTTCGTCCGTCGGAGTACCCAACTTGATGTATCCCACACCTGCATCTTCCAATATCTTCTTAACTTCTTCTTTGTGCTTGTCGCTTACCTGGATAACGATACCCGGGTTCTCGGCAAACAATATCTTGATGAGGTCTTGCTCCTTCATCTTATCCAGATTGATTTCCATGCCGCCTTCTACATTGGCAAAGCACATTTCCAGCAGGGTAGTGATAAGACCACCGGCAGAAATGTCGTGTCCGGCAAGGATCAAGCCTTTGTTTACCAACTCTTGTACGGCAAGGAATGCATCGCGGAAGTATTCGGCGTCTTGTACGCAAGGTACTTCGTCGCCTACTTTGCCCAGTGATTGTGCAAAGGCCGAGCCGCCCAGTTTCAGGCTGTCGAAACTGAAGTCGATATGATAAAGAGTGGTCTTTTCGTTATTCACCAGCACGGGAGAAACGACTTTCTTCACGTCGGATACTTCGCCGCCGGCAGAAACGATAACCGTACCCGGAGCAATGACTTTGCTTCCGTCAGGGTATTTTTGAGTCATGGAGAGGGAGTCTTTACCCGTCGGTACATTGATTTGCAGTGCGCAACAGAAGTCGCTCAATGCTTTTACTGCCGTGTACAGGCGTGCGTCTTCACCTTCCTGTGAGCGGCAAGGCCACATCCAGTTGGCGGAGAGGGATACGCTATCCAGTCCTTCGGCAAGCGGCGCCCAAACCAGGTTGGTCAATGCTTCGCTGACGGAGAGTACAGAACCGGCAGCCGGATCGGCAAGCGCTGCTTGCGGGGCATGTCCCAGGGAAGTAGCGATACCTTTTTCGCCGCGATAATCCAAAGCAACCACACCGCAGTCGCTCAACGGCAACTGCAATTCGCCCTGGCATTGCTGGCGGGCTACTTTACCTGTTACGGAACGGTCTACCTTGTTGGTCAACCAGTCTTTACAAGCCACTGCTTCCAGTTGGAGTACGTTCGTTAGGTATTCGTGCAACTGAGAAAGTTCGTATTTGGGCATTTCATAGTGGCGCTCTACGGTTTTATCCACCATATAAGTCTTGGGCGAAGAACCGAACATCTGCTCTACGGCAAGGTCGAACGGACGTACACCGTCGGCTTGCTGGAAGGCAAAGCGATGGTCGCCGGTTGTTTCGCCGACTACATACATCGGAGCGCGTTCGCGTTCGGCCACTTTGCGTACATGCTCGATGGCTTCTTCTTCGATGAGCAGACCCATACGTTCCTGGCTCTCGTTGGCAATGATTTCTTTGGCAGACAGAGTCTTGTCACCGATAGGCAACTTGCTCATATCGATTACACCACCACATTCTTCCACCAGTTCGGACAGACAGTTTACGTGACCTGCCGAGCCGTGGTCGTGGATAGATACAACTGGGTTGGTTTCTTCTTCGCAAAGTGCGCGTACTACATTGTAAGCACGTTTCTGCATTTCTGCATTGGCACGTTGCACGGCGTTCAGTTCGATGCCGCTGCTGTAACGTCCGGTATCTACCGATGATACAGAGCCGCCGCCCAGGCCGATGCGGTAGTTGTCACCACCGATTACTACCACCTTGTTGCCGGCTTCCGGTGCACCTTTCAGACAGTCGCGCTGGGTGCCGTAGCCTACGCCGCCGGCAAGCATAATCACTTTATCGTAGCCGTAAACTTCATTGTTTTCCTTGTGCTCGAAGGTAAGTACGGAACCGCAAATCAGCGGTTGACCGAACTTGTTTCCGAAGTCGCTGGCACCGTTGGATGCTTTGATAAGGATTTGTTCCGGGGTCTGGTACAGCCATTTGCGTACCGGAAGAATCTCTTCCCAGGGGCGTCCTTCGTCTGTGCGGGGATAAGAAGTCATGTAGACTGCTGTTCCGGCAATCGGCCAGGAGCCCTTACCGCCACCCATACGGTCGCGAATCTCACCACCCGTACCGGTAGAAGCACCGTTGAACGGCTCTACGGTGGTAGGGAAGTTGTGTGTCTCGGCTTTCAGCGAAATCACACTCTTGATGTCTTTCACCTGGAAGAAGTCGGGTTTGGAGTGGTCAGCCGGAGCAAACTGCTCGATAACCGGTCCTTCGGCAAAAGCTACATTATCTTTATAGGCGGAGATTATCTTATTGGGATTCTCTTGCGTGGTCTTTTTAATCATCTGGAAGAGGGAAGATTCCTGCTCTACACCGTCGATGATGAATGTCCCGCCGAAGATTTTGTGGCGGCAGTGCTCGGAGTTGATTTGTGCAAAACCGAATACTTCGGAGTCGGTGAGCGGGCGTCCGAGGTCTTCTTCTACTTTCTTGAGGTAGTCCATTTCCTCTTTGGAGAGGGCGAGGCCTTCTTTTTCGTTGTATGCTTCCAAGTCTGCGATGTGTACAATCGGCTCTGGTTGGCGGTTCGTAGTAAATACGTTTTGGTCCAGGCCTTTGTACATACGTTGCAGCATCGGGTCGCGGTCGGCATTCTCATCCTTTACGGGGAAGTATTCCTCGATGCGGATGATACCGGTCAGCCCCATATTCTGGGTGATTTCCACGGCGTTTGTACTCCAGGGGGTAATCATTTCGCGGCGCGGACCAACGAAATGTCCTTTCAGGTTGTCTTCACTTTCGGGGGTGGCTTCTCCAAAAAGCCAGCAGAGTTTGTCGCTGTCTGCCTGGGTGAGTTCGTGGTCGCATTCTACGGCAATCACACTCTTGGATGGGGTTCTGAAAAAAAGAATCATACTTATATTTACGATTTTACGATTTACAGTTTGCGATTGAAGCTACTTCGTTCAGTATCTTCACCTTTTCTTCTTTAGGCTGCAAAGATAGGTAAAACGGATGAAATACAATCAAGTTTATTTGATTTTGTGGTTATGATAAAAAAGTTCAGGAGACTGTCTTGTGAGACAGTCTCCTGAAAATATAGAATGAATCGTTTTAAACTTCTGTTTTTTCTTTAGAAAGAGAATAATCCGCTTGCGTCTTTCGGATGCTGGTACCAGTCGGCATTAGTCGTTCCACCACTTGTTACCCATAACCTGAAGTTATCTTGAAAAATGCTGAGAATATCGATTTTTTCTTTCGGGTAGTCAATCTCTTCGGGTACCGCAATGGCCCAAACTAAATTACTCTCTGGATCCACGAATTCGGTAAAAGAACTCATTCCGCTCATATCCGTAGGATTGAAGCCTTTGAAGTGGATTTCATCCATAGTCGAAGTGTTTTGCAGGAAGAAGTCGAAATGAGCGGGAAGGTTAACAGCAAGAGCGTTATAGGCTGTTGTAGTTGCATAATCTCTAAAGTTGTCTCTATTGATGTGACATGTTATTTCCGGTAAACCACTATCCACTGCTTTGTCTGCTTCTGTATTGAAGAATCCTCCATTACGGAGAGCTCCTGTTCCTGTGAATATAAATATAACGTCTTGATCATCACCACGGTCTTTAACTAATTCCATGTTGATGTCTGTTCTTGTACTGGTAAAATTTATTGTAGCGTTTTTTAAGAATTTGTTAGCGAAGCCTTTTAAACGAAGAGCCGGACGATAAGGCAAAGAACCTCCCATTGCACGTATTTTGAAGGTCATATCGAATCCGTCATTCGTTACTCTTTCGCTGCCTCTGGAGATAAATACTTTTACATTATATCCGATGACAAAGTCATTGAAGTCATAATCTCCTAATTCAGGATAAAGATCCTCAAACATTAAGGTGCCTTGTGTGTTCTTGGCTGGATAGTAGCAATAGGAATAATAGTCATCTCCGTCAGAATCCTTTGCATCGGGAAGAACCAGTGTTATGTCTCCGCTGCGTGTCACCGCACCGCCTACTTTTCCTTCCACTACTTTCTTTCCATCAACGGTAGGATACTGCACATAGATGCTCGTCTTGTATGCAGGAATATCCAGTGTTAGTTCTTTCGCTTCGTTGGCAGTCAGCGTGATGTTTTCCATCAACAGGCTTTCGTCAGTGCAAGCTGCATCCGTATAGACGGAAATGGCGGTATTGGTAGGAGCGGTGATAGTACAAGTTGTACTTCGAGTCATTTTCCAGTCAAAGTTACTTGGGGCTTTCAAGTTCTTCGTGTTTTCAACTTTTTTTTTGTTGGGGTTATACGCGTCATTTTCACAAGCAGGAAGTAATACGATGCAACTAGCTGCTAATAATAGATTTAGATAAACCTTTTTATTCTTCATTTCATTAAGTGTTTGGTGATACATCTTTTATTAGTCTCAAATGTGATGCAAATGTACAACTTATATTTGATTATACTATTGCTGTATATTAAAAAAAAGTAACTATATGCAATGAATATTCTTTATCTCTTTGTTTCTGGTGCAAAGACATACAAAATCGGTGAGGAGGAGAAAAAAGAGGTA